>NZ_VOYP01000072.1:0-8600 GCF_013420235.1 Acinetobacter sp. YH01022
TGTAAGTTTTCGGCTTTTTTTGCACTAATTTGTTTTTTATTCTGCACTAAATAAATTGCAGTTATTCTGCACTAAATAAAAATCTAACGCTTCTCATCAAAGCATTAGATAAATATCAATTAAATTTCTTATCAAACTGCACTGGATACACGAGCAAAGCCATTAGAGCCATTTTTACCTGCAATATAATTAGCAGGCGTAACAGTATTACCATCTCCATCTGTAGTTAATAGCGATGATTCACCCTTACCAGCGTTACCGACATATAAACGTGCATACTGAGTGTTAGCAGTATTGTTAGTATAGATAATAGAAAGCCGTGCACCTTCACCAGCCCCACCACCAAAACCTTGAGTAGCGGTAACATAACCATCAGCACCGTCACCACCTGAACCACGTCCGTTAGAATCAGTTGCAGCACCAGTATGATTGGCACCCGTTGCATTACCAGGCTGACCATTACTCCGAGTCGCAGATGTGTATTCACCAGAAATTGTCCATTGGCCACCAGCACCTGCAGTACCATTAATATACTGACCGTTGCCGCCATCAACACCACCAATGCCAGCCTTACCACCTCCAGCGGTAAATATAATATTGGTGCCATCAATAGATAGATATGTAGCTTCACCATCCATACCTTTTAATGTAGCCGGATTTGAGTTAGCTACTAAATCTTCATAACGAGATGAACCACTACCACCACCTGCACCAATTAATAAGAATGACTTGGATTCACCAGCTAGAATAGGAAAGACTACAGGCGTTCCTGTATAGATGTAATCACTATTACCCGCAGATGAGGTAAGACCTTCAGTTTGAATAATTGACCAGCTGATATTGCCTGAATATCCAACACGGTTCGTACCTGAGCGGTCGAAAACACTAATTCCAATTTTGGTATCTTGGCGTGAGATACCCCACGCTTCATGTCCACCTTCTGGTGTAATCTGAATAGCGTAGCGCGTATCAAGAAAACTAATGTTGCTACCAGCAGGTTTGTTAATTTCCCAAGCTTGTCCAGGCTTAATAACTCCAGCCATAATGACTTTTGGATAGAGTGACGCCAGTCCACTTGATAAATTAGAAATTTGTTGCTGCAATTGCTCAATTGCATCTTGTAATTGAGTCTGAAGTTCATTGTCAGCATTTTCTTGGTCTCGTTGCAACTGTTGCAATCGAGCTTCAATTGTATCTGCAAATTGATTTAATACATTTTCAATAGCATCTAAATCAATCTGAACCCCATTTTTTGTAGCTAATAACTCAAATAATTGAATATGACTATTCGGATCTAAAGGAATACCATTTTTCTCAATTAAATTCGCTAATTCTTCCTGGATTGCATTTAACCAATCTGGTGTTAAGTATGTCGCATCCTGTCCTGGTAAATCGGCATTGTCATGAAAGCCTTTTTTGCCAGTACCGTTGATATCATCACGCGCATTTACACTATCAATTCGTTGCATGTTTTAATTCCAGTTATAAAGTGCAAAACCAAAACGTTGGTTGGTCATCATGCCAATTTGTACAAGACGTTTTGCTGTAGCGATTTCATGTTCTATGAGGAAGCGTTCACGCTGTAAACGCATATATGCTTTGTTGTTTTTAATATATGAGAAAATGACATCAGCATTTGAAGATTGCACCTCACGATGTTCATCCAGTGCGAGCTGTGGCGTAATGAAATTCGCACCAAAATTGGTGGTTACACGCTGGGATATGGCCGTGTCATACCAGTTTAGGTAAGTTTCACTATTTACTACATAGGTTACTACCGGCTGCATACTCAAATCAAAAGCAAAGCTAAGTGCAGTGACATTTTCAACATTCAGAACAGTATGCGAAATCAAACCATCGGTAATGATGATTTGATTACCCAGATACTTGCAGGTCCAAATCTTCACTTGCAGGCCTTGTGAAGTATCCGCGATATTCACACCACCCCATTCATAGTCGACCAGTTTATCCAGTCGGTACGGAACTAAGAATGGTGCCGCGACAGGACGTGTTGAGAGTTCATTATCGGGTAACATGCTTAAGCTCCTGTATAACGGCCCCAGCTCATACTGACGGTATATGTCAGCTCCATCTGATTGGTCTTGATGATCGACGGAGTGAACTCAACCTGATAGCCCATTCCTGAACCTGCGGAAAGAAATGTGGATTCTACAAATAGTGTTCTGTGTTCCCCAATGGCATTAGCAATAGGGAATTTCTTAGTACATTGGATGGATGAAGGGGTTGGGTATGTAGTTGTTGTTGGAGCTCCATAATCCAAGCGGCCTGAAAAAGAAGGGCCTGCTGTTGGTGAGGAACTCATTGCGCCACTATAAATACCAATGGAATCTATACCAATCTTGGTATGATAGCGCTGAGGGGCTGTGTGATAAGCTCGTCCTGTATAAGTATGACTACTTACAATTGCACCCGCTTTATTTAAAAAATTAAAGCTGCCCGATAATGTTTCCTGCGGATAAACGCGGATTTCAGTAATCACATCCAGATATTCATCACTAAGCACTGTAATGGTGGTCGGATTACCATTGGCATCCTTGACTAAAGCTCTGTTCCACATATTTGCATTAGCCCAACCTAACCCAACTTCTGAAATATTCCCTGCTGCAATACCTTCACCAAACCGGTAAGTTACTCTTAACCAGTCATAGTAAGGCAAAGTAGTTAACTGCATTCCTGACGCAACTGCACCTTGTATGCTGGTTGTGCTTGCTTTAAATGCATCCAACTGTGTTTGAGTTACAACGGGTGTACTGTTTCCCGTGCCAACACAGCAACGGTCAATCCAGACACCAGAAGACATTTGTGCTAGACCTGTATCTAATACGATGTTTTGAAACCAGTCGGTTTCTCGAGTGATTTCACCGGTTGAAGCCTTGCGTGCAACAAGCTTGAATCTTGCCCCAACCTCATTATTGATTTCTAAATTCATAATGTTACCTAATTTGTAATTTGAACACTGTTCAGCGCAAATCCTGTTTGAATATTTTCAATGTCAGCCGTATTGGATAAATAGCTAATGGTTTTTGTGATTTGTGCACCATTTAATGCAAATGCAGTTGAAATATATTCAACTTCAGCTGTAGTACTTAAATATGCAACTTGTTTAGTGATCTGAACTCCATCAAGTGAAAATCCTGTTTTTAAACTCTCAACTTCGGCTGTAATCACATTTTGAGGTGTTCTAAAACTTACAGAATCAATTGAAAATGAAGTGTCGATATTTTCAGTTTCAGTTGTTATAGGCTCTTTCAACACACCGTCATTCGCCTCAAAATTAGTAGACAAACTTTCGATATGTAAAACTGGATAAGGTTTTGATGTACTGAAAAGCATAGGAACCTTCAAAACATCTATTCGTAAATATCCGGGAAAGTAATTCTGAATAATGCAGTCCATGTCAGCAGGTGTAGTATCAGGAATCACGATCCTGATTTTGTACCGCAGCTGTTCTGTATTGACTGGTGCATTGCAAGGCGATGTACATTGCATGGGTTTAAACTTTTTAAACTCAAAAAGCTCTACACCAAAAATCTTTAAAACCTGTTCAAAATAAGCTCGGTTCAAGACATTCCGTGTACTGCGTACCCATTTCAGAATTTCAAGCCGTTCTTCAATCGTTCTGCTAGCATTCACCGTACACTTCAGCGGTAAGCCATACTCTAGTTCGTATTCAGGTAACAGTTCAGGTGGAAGCTCTTCCAAAACCTTCAAAAGGCGTTTGGCATCAATATCTGCCTGTGCCAGCAGTTTTGCATGCGCATATACATCAACCGCCAAAGCTTCTGTGTTCGGTGATGCGTCATAACCCCCTACGGGCAACAGCTGACGTAATACCGAAGCATAAAGCTCTGTGGTTTCTTCTAAAGTCATGGCGCAGCGCTCACTGAAACAGTGCCTGCACGCAGCCAGTAGGTATGCATCCAGTTCACAATCGGTTGAACGTTAGAATTAGGAGTAAGCACTACATCTTCTACATTGGCTAAAGCCATGATGCGGGATACAAGAACATTGGCTTGGTATTCTTCAACTGGGGCAAGCTCAGCAATATAGGTACGGATCGTGGTTTCAACATCGGTGAAATTCACACCCATGCCTTTTACAGCAGCTGTAATATCAATTAATTGCTGTGTCGGTGAATACGCTCGACAATCTGCCCAAAATCCAGCTTCTTCATCCAAAACGACTTGGGCTGAATCAAGCAAGGCTTGAGCTGGTAAGGTTGGCGGATTACCCACTGCAGTAATTGCGACATCCATTGAACCTAGTCCACGACGCTTTTTATAAATATAAATTTTGCCGATGCCAGGAACACTTTTCATAGCCCGTTCAAGGTCAGATTTACGGTCACGCGCCTGGCCAAGCTGTTTGCTTGCAAGCATACGAGCACGCCATGCCTCAAGCTCTTCTTCATCAGAGCCACCTGCAATGGATATGACTTCAGCAGTTCCACTCAAGCCTGCAATCGGACTGACCCACATCAATGAAGTGCCAGTAAAGTTCCATGACGCACCAATCTGGTCAGCAGTTACACTGATTTCAGTTGTGATATTCGGCTGAACGACTGTTGTAGAAATGACGCTCCAAAAATGGCCTTTTCCATCAGTGAGTTTTGTCCCGGCTTCAATGGTAATTTCAGCGTTAGATTTTGCTTTAACAGTACCTGACGCACGTGTACCGCCCAGACGCGGAACATTGAGTTCTTCAGCATGAATATATAGATACGGCTCATCAGCAGTTTGTACAAAAAGCTGACGTTGAATATAGGCTTGATGGTGATAGAGACCCTCAACAACAGCAGCCGTACCATCTGCACGGATTGAAGCATCAGAATCCGATGTAATTGTTAGGCCAGTTTGGTTACGAATTTCTTGAACAATGACCAGATGTAATTTTGAAAATGCAGGAATTTGATACACGTTTAGCCTCCTACGGGTACGAAATACATAATTTTTTGGCTTTCACCCGTAATGCGCACAGCATCAATGGTTAAATCGACACGGCTTTTTTCAGACTGTGAAGCTGAAACTGTGATTGATTCAAAGCGCTCCGGAACTAAATCTTCAAGCGCTTCTTCTGCATATTGTTTAGCCAATAAAACATTTCGACTGAGGTCCTTAGATTGCTTTAAGGTATATAAACGGCTGCCTAAATATGGATTCGCCCAATACTTACCACGGTGAATGCCAAGACGTTGGCAGACACACTGCACATCATCATTGCTGAATGCAGCATCAAGACTGAGCAGCACATAATCTTTCGTTTCTAAATTAATATTCGCCATGTGATCACCTACATTTGCTGGCTTGGCTGAGGTGTATTGCCATTGGTATGGCCGTTATAAATTTCACGCATGTCCTGCATAGAACTTTTCTTATCAATGACATCTTCAGTGGCTTGAACTTTGCCATTGACGAATAAATCACCCTCAATATATGTACCGGCTTCTTTTAGCCAGACAGAGTGACCAAACTGGTCATAAATACAGGTTTCACCTTCATTAACTTCAATAACAATGGGACCGCCTGAAGTGGCAATAACAACTGACTTTGAAGTTTTTCCCTGCAGAGGGATCACGACTACACGTGCATCTTTAGGCACAAATGAGCTAAACCCGACCTGCTGAAACAGCTCTACCTCATCCAATACTTCATCTGCAAAACCGGTGAACTGCAGCATTTTTGATCCACCACGTGCCACAATGCCCAGGAAACTTTGTCTAATTTGTCCCAGGCCTTTTTGTATTTGACGCTGAACAGCTTCAATCATTTCTTTTCTTCCTTATCTGGCTTGGCCGTTTTGGTCTTCTTGGATTTTTTCGATGTGGATTGTTGAGGGTCTTTATAAAGCAGCGGTTGTGCCCAATCGCCTTGACGGTGCAATTTAAGAGAAGTCTTTTTGCCATTGCTTCTGGACAGGGTAAGCGTTCGTCCAACTACAGCCCATTTTGCTGTAGCACGACTTAAACGGTTGGTCTCAAAATTGACATACCAACCTGTTGACCAGACTTTGCCATTAAGCGTCCAGTCTGGCACTGTTGCAAGCATGGAATAGGCTTGAAGATTATTGTCTTTTATAATTTTTTCTAACGCTGCATCAGCTTCAGTCTTAGTTTCGACATCACTTAAAGAAACGATTTTTAAACGCTTATGGTTAAGCTGTGTCTCAGCAGATCCAGTTGCTAAAATATGTTGGCCTTTCGCATCCTGGCTTAAAATTTTAATGTCAGTAAATACATTAGAAACATCTTCGGTATAACGTGCATCAAGTACATTATTTGCATCGCTGTATCTGATTAATTGCAGACTGGTTTGAGCCTGATACGCATTTTTAAACGGATCACCGATAACCAGAGTTCCATCCGGTTCAAGCCAAACATGCTGACCTGTCACTTGAGCAGCTTTTACAATGGAATCCCAAAGCGATTCGCCAGGCTCAACAGAGATTTTATTTTTTAGCCAGGCATTGTTTTGAATTTTAAAATTATTGAATAAAGGTCCCATGTCACCAGAAAGAACAAATTTATTAATGAGTTCTTCAAGATTCATTTGACGACCATTAAAGATAGGCACTGAACAATCAATCAGCTGACCTACCAGATCACGACCAGAAATTTTAAGCGCATAGCCAGAACGATCACAGCCTTCATCTATAGCATCAGCAGTACTGGTCAGAAGGAGTTCATTACCATAATAAGCTTGGACCTTGGCACCCGCTTTTACTGAGGCCGGTAGTTCTAAGTCATCATCACTGAATAGGCTAAAACTCCATTGTTCTGCTGGGGTATCTATGGCTGAGTCAATAGAGGCATCATCCCAGGTATTGATTTCAAAACCGCCAATGATCAAACGAATTGCCTTATTCTGATTATCGAGCATAGACAGTAATCTCCATGCCAGGCTGTAACACAGCAGGGTTGACCAAATCAGGATTTAAGCGACGAATTTCGTGGGCACGCTCCATATCTTCATATAAAAAGTGGGCCAACCAATGTAGGGTACAAGGCACTTGAATACGTGCAGTTGTAATTGGGGGGTGAACTTCAATCAGTTCTTGAATCTGTAAATGAATCTGGTCGGCAATGTCTTTATAAACTTGAATCTGACTAACAGCATCAATACCTAAAGAGACCTGTTCTCTTTCAATATTAATAACCTGTTGCAAGGTTTGACGGTTCTGCTGACGAATGACTGCAAGTTCAACTGGGGTAAAACTCGTTTCTTGATTTTGTGCCATTTCATTGCGTACAGTTTCAACGACGCTTTGTGAAATCGCAACGACAGATGCAACTTGTGTAGCACGCCATAATTGCTTTAATTCAGCAGGTTCATTTTGAGCATCATCAGTATCAAATAGCTTATCAAAGCGCTGAATACGCTTAATCACATCGCGCCATTTTGAAACGGCTGAAATGCTCATATCAAAAGTGACAAGACCAGTAATGTCATCAATTAATCCAGTCGCCCAAGTTTCTGGAGACAAGATATTTTCTATAGCATTTTTAGCAATCCCCATAACATTACGAACTGTTTGTAAGCCAGTCCGAATTTTATTAATGACATTAAAAAAGGCATTCTTATCATTCAGTTTTAACTTTTCTAACGCTTGCTTAAGTGCAGCTGCAGGGTTAGCAATGATGTAAGTCGGCTGAATAAAACTTTGGGTTTTTAATGGAATAAAGCGTTTAGTTTTTTGACTTTTTGCAATGACAAAATCAATTGAAAATGAGCAGGCATCATAATTATCAACATCATGATTAACATTATGATTTGTGACTTGAGCATAGCAAATGCCAAAAATTGGGTGGATGAGTTCACCTGGACCATTTTCCTGTAGAGCGGTTAAAAGGGCATTTAGCCAGGTTAAATAGTCTTCACCCGCATAGACTGCCTGGATAGAGATCCGACGAGGCTCGTTACCCATATCTTCCACAGATGCAGCGTTAGAGTAGGGGGCTTGATGTGTAGCAATAGTTTTAGACCAAGAATCGCTAACCGTCGTACATTCGAACTGTACTCCGCGAAAACTTGCATCATGTAAATCTGTAGCCCAGCCCATAAAAAACCCCACTTATTGTGAGGTTATTTTTATCGATTCATCAGTATTTTAAGTGTGGAAACACTTCCTTATTTCCTCATCAAATAAGCGGGTGGTGCTCCATGCCGTTTCTCTTCATTTGCTGAATTTGAAGACATGGATTGCATGAGTGGACTACCAGGCATATTAATCACAGGCTTATTTTGACTGGTTACATTGATCAATGTTTTGATACTGCCAATTAACTCTTTGCTGTACTGGTTATTTGTTTGTTGCTCAGCAATCATTTGATCATATTTAGCTTGGGCTTCTAGTGCAGCTTTAGCATCTTCATTACCAAATACCGCTAAAGTTTTTGCAATAGTTTCACCCAGCTTATCATCAAATTTTTGCCCTGTTTCAGTGGTCATATATGCATTACGAATACCAGTTCCTACAGCATAACCCGCAACACCTGCACCGGCGACTGCAGCAACCGGAGCTGCCATTCTAGCAGCAGTTACAGCACCACGACCCACAGTACCTGCTATAGCACCACCTTTACC
>NZ_VOYP01000073.1:0-8416 GCF_013420235.1 Acinetobacter sp. YH01022
GTTCAAATGGCTATTCTACGTTTGATTGGTTTTGGAAAAAAAGAAGAATTTAAGAAAGTGCTAGCAATTTTAAGAAAGAAAAAGCCTGATAGGACAAGGATCCTATGAAATTTGTCGTGTACAGAGACATTAAATATAACCCGAATCGCGGATAAGAAAATGACTTGAAAAATAAGAGGACTAGAGCCATCAGTTGAGTTACCACACAAAACCTAAAGCCCTAGTCTGATGTTCAATAGTACCGAATTATTCTGCGTAATTGATGATTTCTTTCTGAAATTTGAAGCAACTTATTGGAAATTTCTCAAACAAAGCCATCATTGACATTTAGTTGAAAATGCTTTTGCGAGATTAAAACATTTCCGTGCTATTGCACTCGATTTGATAAACTAGCACGCAATTATAAATCTATGATCCATATAGCCTGCATATTTATTTGGTGCAAAGCCAAATGAGGACACACCCTAGTTAGTGCTGTTTTTTATCTAATTTAATAACTTCTAAGTCTTTGCTAATTAATAAATTTTATAAAAATCAATATATTGTGCATGAAAACGAGGGGTATTCTGATGACAATAAGAAACAGATGATGACTGATTTGCATCAATCCCTGTAATTGATTCCTGAAAAGGCGTTACGCTGCGATACTTTCTCTTGAAGTTGCTGTTTTTCCTGAGCGGATAAAAAGGCGATGCTCAAACCGTTTTGCTGCGCTTGTCGGATTTGTGCTTCGGACAAGCCTGCCTGTGGTGCTGCGTGTAAATATTCATGTTGAATATCAATGCCTTCAACCGCAGGATCGTCACTATTAATCGTGGCTAAAATGCCATGTTCAAGAAAGGTTTTAAGCGGATGTTGAGCAATATTGGCAACGGTACTGGTTTGCAGATTTGAGGTAATGCAGGACTCAATCCCGATCTGATATTTAACTAAATAATCTAGTAATTTTGCATCTTCCACAGCTTTCACCCCATGCCCGATACGGGTTGCACCGAGGGTTTGAATCGCTTGCCAAATACTGCTTGCACCAGCGGCTTCACCTGCATGGACGCTGATGTGCCAGCCTGCATCACGAGCTCGCTTGAAATGATCAATAAACAGTTCCCCTGGAAAGCCCAGTTCATCACCTGCCAAATCTAGTGCGGTAATCTGGTCACGATGAGTCAGTAAGGCATCCAGTTCTTGCTGACAGCGAGCCTGCCCAAAGGTACGACTCATAATACCGATGAGCTTAGCAGGAAGATCCAAGTAACGGCTGCCTTGCTGAACGCCATCAATCACGGCTTCGACTACCCCAGCCAGTGGAAGTTGATGGCTCATCGCCATATAAAAGGGAGAAAAGCGCATTTCGACATAGTCCAAACCTTGTTGTGCTGCATCTTGCATATTTTCCCATGCGACACGACGGCAGGCTTCCAAATCACCCAAGACTTTCACGCCCCAGTCCAGTTTGTTTAGGAAGCTCAGCAGGTCTGGCTGATTATCCATGACTTGAACATGCGGTAGTAGTTCCGGCAGGGTGTTGGCAGGCAGTTGAATCTGGAATTGCTGCCCCAGTTCTAAAATGGTTTGCGGACGGATATTGCCATCGAGATGGCGGTGTAAATCGGTGAGCGGGATATTTTTATCAATCATTATTATTCACCTAAGGGTTTATCTAGTCAGAAAAGCGTGATGTCCTCGCAGCATAATCGCAAGTGGATTCATTCGGCTACTGCATAATCATATATGCCGTAGTGAAGGCGATATTTTAAAAGACATAAGCCTTTATTGAATGGGTTATGGAGTATTGTTCTATCCCCGCTGATGGACCTGAACAGTGCTAAGAACATACTTGTGCTTGGGCATGATCTAGCAGTAGGAATCACCGTCCTTAAAGGGCGGTGAGGATGTCAAACCCATCATGGGTAGAGCGAGTGGGGGAACATATAAAAAGCGATCTTATGCCACGCTCACATTAAATAATGATCCGATCCAGGAGCTGAATAGCATCGCGATAATGCCCCAAAGCATTACCCGGATTGAACCTCTCCAGATGCTGACTCCGCCTACATAACTGGCCAGTGCACCCATAATGCCAAGACTTAATACCCCAATCAGCATCACGCCTTTCTCTAAATATTGCTCAGGCATCAACATGATTGAAATTAAAGGAAAGAGTGAACCGACTGTAAATGCAGTGGCTGAAGAAAACGCAGCGCGAAAGGGCTGTGCAGAGGTATGATCTAAAATACCAATTTCATCACGAGCATGGGCATCTAAAGCATTATGTGCGGTCAGCTGGCGGGCGACTTCTTCAGCTAAAGTGGGTTGTAATCCGCGTTGTATATAAATATTTTTTAACTCATTCAATTCATGTTCGGGATGGCGTTGCAGTTCACGTTGTTCCATCTCCAGATCATTCTGTTCAATGTCCTGCTGGGATTTAACCGAAATATATTCACCTGCAGCCATTGATGCAGCCCCAGAGATCAATCCGGCGATACAGGTCACCAGTAGGGTATGGGTAGATGCGCCACTGGCTGCAATTCCCACCACCAGACTGGTGACTGAAATAATCCCGTCATTTGCCCCCAGCACCGCTGCACGTAACCATCCAGCACGTTCAATATAATGTTTTTCGATATGATAAGAATGGCGCACAATAAACTCTCTTGCTGTTATCCAAATGATTATAGTCAATATAGGATGACTAAACCTTAATTGAGCGAGACAATAGCGAATATAAATCCATATCCATACCTATCCCTGCCATTTTGAATAAATTGCTTTAAATAGCCATCAATCCAGGACTGCATCCATATTCAGGCTTGATATCATGGGTATTTCGTTCACTGGTAGTCAAATTAAGATTCAGATAATCTTCAGATCTTAAAGTTAAGCTCTAATCAATGCTATTTTTTGAATGCTTTTCCTACTTGATGGGGTTAATCATAGAAGGGGAATATAAACGCCAGAGTTTGGTATACACAGTTTCCCAATGATGCTTATTCATATCATGTCGTTCCACTTTCAATTATCTAAAGAGTGGGCATCTTGAAAAATCTACTGATCTCTACAAGGCTTTTGATAATCTCTAAGATTGTGGGTTTTAGCGAAATGAACATTTCCGTAAAAAAAGATTTATTCTGATTCAATGTGAGTAATCGTTTCATCCTTTACATTAAATCAATACCGAAATGGTGCAAGATAGCGGCCCATGCCAGGAAAATAACAAGGGTCATTACACAACAAAGGGCTAGAGCTGGCCAAAATCCATAACGCTGATACAGGAGGGGAAATGCTAAAAACATCGGTAAGGTCGGCACCACATACCAAAAAGTGTACCAAGCATGATTTGAAATTTTCTGTGGATCTTGATGCTCAAGTTTCATCCATATCAGCACCAGTACCGTTACAATCGGTAAGGCTGCGATCAACCCGCCTAAACGGTCACTACGTTTGGCCACTTCTGAAATAAGTATTACCATCCCAGCTGTGAGCGCATACTTAGCAATAAGCCAGACCATGTGCATTCCCTGTAATTCATCAAAATTTTATTTTATATTGGGTTGAAATCAGTTACATATTTTATTTCATCGATAGCTGAGGAGCGATGATGAGCTGTCAGCCTAAAATAAAAATGACTGTGTTTTGGGTATCCTTAATTTGTGAAATAAATAATTTTTCAAGATTGACCTGTCTATAAGTAAAGGGTTTACCTTAATTGAACAATGAACGAATGACAAAAAATATGCTTACTGTAACCCGCTTAGCTAAAAGTCTCAATTTATCGAGAACCACCGTTCTTTATTATGAGAAACAGGATTTATTAAAACCTAGATTTATAGCTGAAAATGGTTACAGATGGTACGGTGAAAGTGAGATCGAGCGACTGAAAAGTATAGTCTCTTATCGCGCTTACGGACTATCAATTTCAGATATCCGCTTGCTTTTAGAACCGTGTAGCATATCCCAAGGTCAAATCTTGGAAAATCATTTTAGGGCATTGGAGAAAGAGATTAATAACTTAAGGGGTCAGCAAAAAGCTATCATTGAGTTATTAAAAAAATCAATTTTATTAAAGGAAAAGTTCATGAATAAAGCGAAATGGGTAGAAATTATGACTGCTGCGGGTTTATCAAAAGAAGATATGATGAAGTGGCATCAAAAATTTGAAGAAATGGAGCCTGAAGAGCATCAGAAATTTTTAGAGTCACTAGGAATTTCACCAGAGGAAATTTCACAGATTCGCAACCTCTAGCATTTCCTCTCTTTGAGCCTAATCTCATAATATTTAACATAATGTACGTTATACGAAATAGCAATGTTAGAACCCATTCAAAATGTCTATATTCTCACTAATAAAAATGTCTAGTTTATGATGGGTTAACCATCATGGACTGGATATGAAATATAGATGCTGATCACTATGTCTGACAAAGAAATTCAACGTCTTGCTGTTCTGCAAGACGTTCGAGATCAACGTATTACACAAGTCCGTGCTGCTGAAATCCTCAATCTTTCAACCCGTCAAATTACCCGATTATTACAGAAGCTCAATCAAGATGGTGTTTCAGGTATGGCGCATGCCAGTCGTGGTCAACCTGGCCATCGTCGCCATGATGATTTATTAAAATCAAAATGTCTTTCCATTATTTCTGAACATCTGCTGGGATT
Organism: Acinetobacter sp. YH01022; assembly: GCF_013420235.1. NCBI lineage: Bacteria > Pseudomonadati > Pseudomonadota > Gammaproteobacteria > Moraxellales > Moraxellaceae > Acinetobacter > Acinetobacter sp. YH01022. The sequence goes on from NZ_VOYP01000073.1 coordinate 4,660, forward strand.
TGGACCCACCTTGGCCCATGAGAAGCTCAGCAGCATATTTGACCTGAATATCCCGGTAGAAACGCTTCGGCGCTGGATGACGGCCAATGACCTGTGGATTCCGCGATCCAAGCGCCTTAAACGTCCATATCAGCCACGTTATAATCGGGATTGCTTCGGTGAGCTGATCCAGATTGATGGCTCATATCATGACTGGTTCGAAGGACGCGCTGCTAAGTGCTGTTTATTGGTGTATATCGATGATGCCACTGGAAAGCTGTTACATCTGCGCTTCTGTGAGGCGGAAACGACCTTCGACTATATGCTTTCAACCCGAGCCTACATTGAACAATACGGTAAGCCTCTGGCCTTTTATAGCGATAAACATTCGGTCTTCCGAGTGAACCAGAAATCGAGCCAGGACAGCAAGATCACGCAATTTGGCCGGATTCTGAATGAGTTAAACATTGATATTATCTTTGCCAACTCACCACAGGCCAAAGGTCGCGTAGAACGCGCGAATAGAACCCTTCAAGACCGTCTGATCAAAGAGATGCGTCTGGAAGGCATCAGTTCAATTGCCGAAGCCAATGCCTGGCTACCCTGCTTTATTGAGCATTTCAACCAGAAGTTCACCAAGTGTGCGAGAAACCCAAAGAACTTGCATCGATCTTTAACGGAATCTGATGCTGAGCTGGAGGATATATTCACCTGGCAGGAACCGCGTAAGGTCACGAAGAACCTAACCATCACGTATGACAAGTGTATTTATCTGCTTGAACCGATAGAGCTGAATCATAAGCTTGTTGGGCAATACATTTCATTTCTGGAGTACCCGGATGGCACTGTGGCCATCATGCATGAAGGCCGAAAGCTCAACTACAGCATCTTTAATAAATTGGCTGGGCTACAGCAAAATGAGATTGTTGAGAATAAACGGTTAGGTGCAGTTCTGGCACATATTCAACAGCAGCATGAAGAATTGGAAAAACAGAATAAATGTTCAAGAACAAATAAAAATATGCCAAGCCGTAAAGCTCAGAAAGCCGATATTGAACAAAGAAAGTTAAATCCTGTGCTTGACTCTTGTGGTTAAAAACAGGACATTTTAAATGGTTTATCGCATAGACATTTTAATTGGTGAATAACAAGCAAACAATGTAAGCCCAAAATAGAAATGTCCGGTTTCTCCAAAGTAAAAATGTCCGCTTTTAGAATATGCACTTTCGGTGAAATCGTTCGTTCTGCTTTAGACCAAGGTATTGATTTGATTACGTATCATCGAAAGAACATGAAATCTGTACAACTTTGTGCATCAGATGAATATCACTTAAGACAGCGCAATAAAATAGAAACGTTATTCAGTTTATTGAAAGGACAATATAATTTAGTGACGAGTAAAGCTCGTAGTATTCATGGATTTCTAAGTGGGATTTATGCTTCTTTATGTGCATACCAATTAACCCATCGAAATAAGCCAACAATTCAAATTATGAAATCATTGGCTTAAGCAGGATTCGGGTTAATATATACTTTTCTAAAAATTTGACTTTTTTATAGTTAAAATAATTTTTTACCAAAAATTTATTAAGATTGAATAATGGATGTATACATTGTACGAAGTTCATCATTACCACTACTAGTTTCAATCAATTTAAATCCATGTTTTTCATATAAAGCTATAAGCTTAGGTTGATTTTCACACTCAAGAATAATTACACGTCCTCCGATCAAGGCTTGAGCTTGGGCAATAACATTGTAAATTTCACTTAGAATGTTATCCAACTTAATTGGATTAGGTTTAATCATGCTATTTTTACCGATCTGACCAATCAAATAGACTTTTAACGTATCAGCAGTCTTACTCATGCCATTCAGTTTTTTGATGGCTGTTCCTGAAAGACTTTCTGTATTAATTATAATTTCTTTGAATGAAATTGAAAAATAAGCAAGTAAATCACCATTTCTCTCATCTAAAATTAGATAAGTACGAGAAATAGAAGATTTTTCAAATCTAATCCCTTTACCTTTATTTAGTAAAAAGCTTTCAACATCAGGATTTTGAGGGCAGGCAAAGTTATCATTCAAGAACTGGCAAACGCTATCTTCACCATGTTCTTGAATTAACGCTTCGAGTTGGACAATCGTTGTTTTAATAGCTTAATACCCTTTGCATTTTCTGCATTATAATCACGAGCAGAAACCTCAATTTTACGAGGATTTTCCAAGTCTTGAATTATAGCATGAATTGCTTTAGGGCTTTCAATTGTAAAGCTTTTATTGAACGAGACAGTAGCCATTACAAGGTACTCCTCTAGTTTTGGCACTTAATGAATATTCATTAAAGTTCACTAAACTTCACGAATATTCACTTACGTGCTCAATAGTAGATTCTTTCACCCCAAATGTAAACTTTTCTTTAATTTTATTAAATTAAAACAATGAAAAATAATAATTTAAATAATTTTAATCGTAGAGTGGATAGCTACCTATTTTGTAGACACCTTTCAGTTCATCTAGAGAATCATTAATTACTTCGTTTTAAATATCGATAAACAGCCTGTCGGCTAATACCAAATGCTTTTGCCAAATCAACTTTGGATGAATATCTTCCTTCATCCCAGGCTTGTCGCAGGGCTTGAGCCTGATCAGGATTCAATTTATGGACACGACCTTTATATTTGCCATGGGCTGCTGCAATTTTAATTCCTTCTTTTTGGCGTTCCAGAATAATTTCCCGCTCGAATTGAGCAAAAGCGCCCATGAGCTGCAACATCAAGTTATCCATTGGCGTAGCCTGAGCTGTGAAGGTAATGTTCTCTTTGACAAACTGGATGGCAACTCCTCTTTTGACAAGTTGATCTACTTCAGTGACTAAATCTTTTAGACTCCGGGCAAAACGATCCATGGAGTGAACAACAATCATGTCCCCTTCACGCACATAGCTCAACATTTCCTGAAATTTTGGGCGGGCAGTATTTTTTCCAGAAGCCTTATCGATAAAAACCCGGTCAACCTCAATTCCCTCAAGTTGACGTCCAATATTTTGGTCAACAGAGCATTGCGTGTTTGGCATCAAAAATATTTAGATAAACAAAATCCAGTTAAAGTACAGCAGCTTTCAGATCAAGAACGTATTAAACAACTCGAACGTGAAAATAAAGAACTGCAACGTGCTAACGAAATTCTACGTAAAGCAGCCGCTTTTTTCGCCCAGGCGGAGCTCGACCGCCCACACAAATAATGGTGGATTTTATCCATAATAATAAAGACCTATATGGTGTTGAAGCGATTTGTAGGATTTTACCGATCGTAGCTTCGACCTATTATCGAACTTTAGATCTCGCGGACAATCCAGAACATCGAGCGAAACGAGATCTACATGACTTGCATCATGCTAAACAAATTAAACGAATTTGGAAGGAAAGTTCAGGTCGGTACGGTGTTCGTAAAGTTTGGCAAAAGTTGAAACGTGAAGGCTATGTTGTTGCGCGCTGTACAGTTGCTCGATTGATGCAAAAGCTAGGTATACAAGGTGTTTGGCGTGGTAAGAATAAACAAACCACCCGTAGCCGAGATGATCAAAAACGAGCAGCCGACTTAGTGAAACGGGATTTTAGTGCAGATCAGCCTGACCAGCTATGGGTCGCAGACTTCAGTGTGCCGCAGCAAGCGGCGTAAGAGATGAGGGTATGGCCCCTCGCTATCGGCTTGCAGGAGCAGGTAGCAAACCACCATAAGCGGCTTGGATCAAAAGTCCCGGTCGTGAGCGTTATGG
>NZ_VOYP01000074.1:0-8093 GCF_013420235.1 Acinetobacter sp. YH01022
CTGGACAAAATGACTCCAGATGAGTTTTACTATGACCAGCTACCACAACAAAATAAGGTAGCTTAACTAGAGCAGAGTATCACTTATAAATAAGCTTTTAGTTGTTCAAACATGTGGGACCACCTCTGCTGCACAGGTGGTACAGGTCAAAGAACAGGTCATACACATTTGGACACAATCTGAAAAGCTGACAGTATTCATTCTGTTTTCCTGATTAATAATTTAAATTGATATCTGAATAAGCTAATTAGAAATAGACTAAGAAAATAGAGAGATTGAGTGATTAAAAGTAAACAGTGTCCACTTTAAGTAAGCGAATGCTGCATGATAAAAAATCTGGGTAAATAGAGAGTGGATCACTGGATTCTATAGGCTATGAGAAAAAGGCATAATGCTCCAATAACCATAATAATCCGTAATAACTGAAGAAACTGCTGATTAAGCTCAGCCAGACTGGAATTTTGCTCCTAAGCAATGCAATGACAGTAATAATAAAAAGCACATCTAAGCCAGACAGTACATATTTTTGCCCCATCTGCACCACCAGGCATAATAACAGGCCCACCACAGCGGCATTCACGCCAGCCAGAGCCTGAAATAAACCTGAAAATTGCATCAAGCGTGACCAGTAAGGTAAAGCGCCAAAGATCAGCAGAAAAGAAGGCAGGAAAATGACCACGGTTGCAAAGGCGGCATTCAGTACTGGCGATGAACTTAAAGGTAATAAAGCACCGAGATAGCTGGCGAAACTGAATAATGGGCCTGGCATCAGCTGGGCAATGGCATAGCCCAGGTCAAAATGTTGCTGGGAGACCAAGCCCGATGCCACAAAGTCCTGCTGTAAAAATGGCAAAATAATATGCCCCCCACCAAAGACTAAAGAAGCCGTGCGGTATAAATCGGTAAAACTGTCTAGCCAAATACTGGGAAAGAAATATTGTAGCGCTGGAACCTGTACAAAAGGCAAGGTAAATAAAATCAGCCAGAGATAAGCGAAAGGTTTTTTAGCTGTGATTGAGATGCCCGTAACGGGTTTAGGGGTATTTTTTTGCGGAAAATAATGCAGATAAATCAGTCCTGCCAAAGCACCAAAAAGAATCACCAAAACCTGATTGATACTGATGGGAACTAGATAGACAAATAAGCCCGACATTAGCATTAATACATACTGCCATTGCTCTTTACAAAAGCTACGTAACATTTGCCAGAATGCCCATGCCACCACGCTAAATACAATGAGTTGAATCACATGGAAAAATTCGACAGAAAAATAACCAGAAAATTGAATACCCAGCATTGCCGCAAGGGTCATGAGCAGTGCCGAAGGTAAAGTAAAGCCCAGCCATGCCAGTAGCGCACCCCGATAACCTTTTAGCTGATAACCAATTGCAAGACCCAGCTGGCTACTGCTAGGTCCAGGTAAAATTTGTGCCAAGGCCAGCAGATGGGCATATTGATGCTCATCCAGATAACCAAGCTGTTGCACAAAACGCCGATAAAAAAACACCAGATGGGCTGCTGGACCGCCAAATGCCGTACAGCCTAATCTGAGGAATATTTTAAACAAGCTGAAATTTGACAGCGTGGGAACAGGGGATGACATGATGAAACGATCCAAAAATATTTGAGTTTTAGCCCGGGCAAGATTAACAGGTCGGATTGACCTTGTTGTATGGTTTTCCTGCAATACATATTGCAAATATGAAAAAGCCCATCCCAAGTAATTACTTTTGATGGGCTTTTATTTTTTAATTTAACTCGTAAATATTTAAACAAGATGACCATCATTGAAAATGATCCCTGATGTGATGTATCGCACGCTAGTTACTGATAAGCAGAGGGAGCCTATCCTAAGGTAAGGGGGTTAATAAAAAATTGCAGCATCATGACGCATTTTTTATTTTATTTACGGTTTTGCATCTTCGTAAATGTAGATGAGGTCATGATGCTGCGGAGTAATTTTTCAGCTATTGTTTATTGTTATTATTTCAGATGGATGAATCCCTTAATAAGGCCGACCGCCTGCCAGACTGATGCGTTTTAGCAAACGGCGCTGCTCACTGGGAAAAGGTTTGCGTGAATGCAGGGTAACCTGATTATCCCAAAATACGATATCGCCCTGTTGCCATTGATGTTCATAGCGAAATTCAGGTTTTAACAGATATTCGCGCAATGAAGCAATCAATTCACTGCCAGCCTGATCATCATAATTGACCAGTTCCACCTCGGAATGGGTATTTAACCAGAGCGCTTTACGACCACTCTCAGGATGGGTACGCACCAGTGGATGAGGATAGGCATGACCAATAATCGGCTGATCTTTAAAGCGATATAGAGGACTGCTGCCATAACCATTATTGTCATTGTCTTTCAGGTGTTGTCGACGAACAAAGGGGTTATAGGTAATCAGTTGTAATTGATCGATATGCTGTTTGGTTGCTTCATCTAAAGCATCATAAGCCTGGATGGTATTAAACCAGGATGTTTGCCCGCCGTCTTTTGGTAATTCAATGGCATAAAGCAATGAACCAAAAGACGGTTGTGGCGTCCATTGGTGATCGGCATGGGGCGAAAGTTCACCATAGCCGGTGTAGTCACCCTGTCCCACAGCATTGGAAACGGGCACGACATCGGGTGGTGTACCGGTTTCGGTTTGGGTGGCAAGTACCGGATTATCTGCACTCGGGCGGAAAATGGAACCAAAATAGCTGGCAAAGGCCAAATACTGTAAATCATCCAGACGCTGGTTTTTGAAAATTAAAATGAGATGTTCGGCCAGTGCCTGCTTCAGGCGGTAAATGGTTTCACCCGCTTGGGCTTTACGTGCATCCAGACCAAAAACCACAGCCCCTAAAGCTTCACCCTCTAAGGGCACAATAGAAATATCTTGCGGGTTTTGAAATTGTTCTGGCTGATGCCAGCGCGGTGCATCATGTATTGCCTGAGAAAGTTGGGTGAGTGCCGTCATTGTTTTGCTCTGATGTTTTTTACGTTGAAGTAAAATCTAAGCAATCCAGAACAAAAGATAAAATCAAAATATTTTCTAAGCTTATGAAATCCCAGTGAAAAATATTTAAATCTATGATTGTTAAACTTTTAATATAAACAGCAAAAGAAAGCGGTTTTTTTGCTGTTTTCACTGCTGATATTTCAGCATTAATGCGCGCAAAAGGCCTGATTGAAATACTCAAACAGTTGTGGTGTTTTGACCCAAAGCATAATCGCAATTCCCAACAACAGGCCAATTGCTGCGGTAACCAAAATTTTGAGTCCAAGCATAGAATCAGTCATGAACCACATGCTCCTCATTGACAAAGAAATGAACCAGAACCCCAAATACACTTAACAGAATAGAAAACATCCAGATCATATTGTAATCGCCGGTCATGTCATGATTGACACCCCCCAGCCAGCCACCAAAGAACGAGCCGACCTGATGGGTAAAGAACACGATGCCACTGAGCATGGACAGATATTTTATCCCAAACATATTCGCCACAATGCCGTTAGTCAGGGGAACCGTAGATAACCACAATAAGCCCATAATGATGCCAAAGCTGTAAATTGTCCAGATACTCAAAGGCAGCAATAAAAAGCCAATAATGGCAATACCACGCAGGCCATATAAACCCATCAGCAAGTGAGGTTTGGAGTATTTTCCACCCAGCCAGCCTGCGGTATACGTACCGACAATATTAAATAAACCGACCAGAGCCAGAAATACTGTGCCTGTGGTGGCATCAAAACCATGATCAATCAGGTAACCAGGTAAATGAATACCAATAAACACCACCTGAAAACCGCAGACAAAAAAGCCTAAAGACAGAAACCAGAACGGTTTGTGATTTTTGGCAATCCTCAGAATTTCTTTGACACTTAATGCCGGTGTTGGGATGGCAGCCGAAACATTCGGAGGCGTATAAGCAGGCGCTTTTAAAGTCCACGCCAATGGAATAATGAAAGCAATTAAAATGGCGCTGACCATCAATGCTGCTGACCAGCCGACACTTTGTAAAAGCAGCAGGGTCGATGGCAGCATGATAAATTGACCAAAAGAGCCTGCTGCACTGGCAATACCCATCGCCAGACTGCGTTTTTCAGGATGTGCGGCACGCCCCACAGCAGAAAGCAATATGGGAAAAGAGGTCGCAGAAAGGGCAAGACCCAGAATTAAACCGACACTTAAATTCAGCAGCAAGCCGCTGGAGCTGACTGCCATCAGTAACAGGCCAAGGGTATAAAGTGCACCACCAATAGCAACTACAATTTTACTGCCATATTTATCGGCAAAAACTCCGGTAATGGGTTGTACTGCACCCCAAATCAGGTTTTGCATGGCAATGGCAAGACTAAAGACATTATGTCCCCAGCCAAACTCATGGCTCATAGGAACAAGATATAAACCAAATGCATGACGGACACCCAAGGATAAAGCCAGAATAACGGCACTTCCAATTAACATGTAAATCAGAGGTTTGGAAAAACGGGTGTCTGACATATTTCATCCATGCGGAGTTGTGTTGTGGCTATGTTATTCGATTATAAAGGACGAGGCGATTAAATTAAATTTCAACAAAAGATAAAATTAAGTTATAGAAAGTTTTATAAAGATTAAAAAGACGACATAAAGCCGTCTTTGGATTATTAAAAACTTAGAAACGCATACCGATCCCCGCATAAGCAAGTATCGGGTTGACTTCAATATCTGCTTTGGAGGTAATTAATCTACCTAATTGTTGATCATCTACCGTAATCGTGGTTTCATTTTTCAGATGTGCATAAGATACCGATCCTACAGCAAACCAGCGCTCATTAAAATCATAGGTAAAACCGACAGTTGCAATTGGAGCAATCGTATCGGTCGCTTCGAGCTCGACTTGAGGATTGGCTTTGCTTGGTTTTCCTTCCAGTGACGCTCCTGCATTGCCTTGTTTGATGTTGGCAATCATATGACCAGCTGCAATCAAGTCCTGTTCTGTACGCGGATTGATTTCCAGTTCATTGAAATAAGCATACATCAAACCTAAACCAACATAAGGGCGGAATTTATTGACTCCGGTTTTACCAAAGTGATACTGGAACTCAAAGGCCGGTGTCCAGGCACGAGCCGAGGCAGCAGGTCCATGAGCTTCTAAATCGGTAATAAAGATATTGTTTTGCAAATCAATATTGAGGAATTCTAAGGGCAAGTTACCAATTTGCGGTGTTGCTACAGCCGAGAAGGGTGCATAAATCTTTCCTTTACCCTGTAAGTCAACTTTGGGCGGAATACCGGCTTTGATTTCAAAGGAAAGGTTATCTGTAAAGAAGTAATTGGTCATGATCCCCAGTGTGGTGACATCATCGGCCTCTAGGCCTGTACCTGGGTTATCCCATTGTTCCAGCCCATAAATTTGTGAGCTGCCACTGAGTTCGCTTCCAAGCTGACCTCCGGTAAAAAAGCCCAAACCTCTTAAAACGGTGGCAAGTGCAGTCTGATTGACCTCCGGATCTAGGTTGTTTAATACAGTATCGACCTGAATATCGCCATTCTTGGAAACTTCACCATTTTTAACAGCCGTATTCACCTGAAAGGGCTGGGCTTTACCCTGCGGCATGACATGTAGGGCACCGACAGAAACAGAAAAGCGTTTAAAGCCATCGCCATCTTTTAAACTAAAATAAGAGGAATCTGCATAGCTTACAGCGGGTAGGGCAGCAAGAGATGACATCATACAAAATAACGTTTTTTTCATTCAGGGACTCCATGTCCATTTTGCGATTATTCATTTTTTTTGTTCACATTTCTTATTCTATATTTAGAGAAAAATCATTTTGTTACTCAAAAATATTAATCGGGTAGTATTCATGTAAAAATTTAACTGTTTTGTTTCAGGGACATGAAGAAAAATAATTTTATGTAAGCTGCTGTTTTTGCTAATGGATAAAGTTTTTGTAGGTTAATAACAGGCAGGAATTGAGATGATATTTATATATTTTTAATGCATTAATAGCGTTGATATAGGGGCTGATGTGGTCAATGCTGATGACGATGCAGTTAAAAACAGATCATCGCTGGCATAACTAAAGCAATTGACTCAAGTGATTGCACCATGAGCTAAAATCCTATCTCGCACTGAGAAGCATTTTTCCGTACAATATGCTGCAGAAATCCTTGAGTGAATCATATGAGCACCCAAAATACGCCCAAGAAAAAACCCTTGGTTAATTTACCTTTCCCGATGAAAAAGGCAGATGAGAATTCTTCCGATGAAGTCTTGGAAGATTTACGCCCTAAACCGCAGCGCTATGCTGATCGTACCTGGATGCCACCACGTGGTACACGCCGCTCCATGGGCAAGCGTTAAGTTCTTCATATAAAAAATAAAAAAGCTATGGTCTGACCATGGCTTTTTTATTGCAGTTAAACCGGTGTTTTGGATATTTAATTCGAGTCAGAAAGTTGGTTTCGTCTATCATGGTTCTGATAGTAATTCTTTTTCTGGTGATACATCTCCAGGTCAGCACGCTTCAGCATATCTTCAATCCGTTCATGCGGCAAATTTGTCGCATGACCTATAGACAGGCTGATCGGCTGATTGGCATAAAATTGATTGTCCACCGACAAAAGTTCCTGCAGACTTTGCAGGCAGTTTTGTAAGGCTGCCTCATCTGCACCCGGTAAAAGGACTACAAACTCATCTCCGCCAATACGTGAGGCAGAATAGGGCGTATGCTGAATTAGCTGGTTCAGGATGTTACCTATACGCCGTAAGACACCGTCACCTGCGTCATGTCCCTCGCTATCATTCAGTATTTTCAGTCCATTTAAATCTATAAAAATACACGAAATTGGATGTAATAAATTGCGTTCAAGCCGGTTCAGTTCTGCCACATAAAAAGAACGGTTGTACAGTTGGGTGAGTACATCGTGTTTGCCTAAATATTCAAGATAATGTTCAGCTTTTTTGCGCGCCGTAATATCAGTCAGGGCAACCTGTACAATGCTCCAGTCATCCAGATAATCCGGAAATACGGTAAATTGCAGCAGTACATGGCGAATGCTGCCATCAATTGCGTAATTGACTACTTCACGTTGATGATGCAGATGACCGTTCCACAGTTCAATCAATTGTTCCCGGAATGTTCGAACCATTTCCTCAGCAAAAACTTTATGAAGATTTTTTAATAAAATCTCTTTACTGGCTGCACCAAACAAATCGAGGGTGGCTTGATTGACATCAATGACTTTAATTTCCTTGATGCATTCAATGACAAACTCACTATGCACATCCAGAAAGGTGGCAAAATCTTCAATGCCTAATTTACGCAATTGATCCAGTTTAATTTTAATACGGCTGAAATCTTCTATCCAAAGAGAGGTTGGAGAATAAGTAAAGCGTGCCTCTGCCAGATGGCGACTTCGTTCTTCCTTACGGCAGGCTTCAGTGTAAGAAGTGATGTCTTCGGTGGTAATTAATACCAGAGATAAATCCCGTTCATGTTGCGGCAGTACAATGCCTTTGAGCTGGATATCCAGGCGCTTTCCAGTCAAGGTATAGTTTACTGCAGAATTGGAAAAACGAGTTTCACCATTCCACAACGCAACCAGTTCGTGGATATGGGTTTTTGCCATATCTTCTTTAAAGACTAATTGCAGGTTTTGCGATAGATGTTCAAAGTCATTGGCCTGATAAAGTTCAAGGGTTTTAGAATTGACCTTTAATAATTTAATTTTTTTTGCGCATGCAAGAATACGCGATTCATCTTCTTGCAGGAAACTGAACAGATCTTGCACGCCCTGACTACGCCAAAGATCAAATTGTTTTTTGATTTCACTATAGTCTTCCAGCCACATGGCAACGGGAGAGAGTTCAAAAAAAGGAGAGTTCAGCATGTCCATTTAAGGCGCTCATTATTTTTTAGAATTTAAGTATCAAGTATATGATGTAAAAAATGATTTTAAAATAATATGATAAGTAAAATAATAGACCTCTTGCGAAAGTCAAAACCACCTCAATCTAAGTTTCATGAGATATCAGAACTTAAACCGTTTTTCAGATTCTGAATTTAAACGCTTGGTTGGCGTACCTCGACCAGTTTTTACCGAAATG
>NZ_VOYP01000075.1:0-7890 GCF_013420235.1 Acinetobacter sp. YH01022
TTTCGGTAAAAACTGGTCGAGGTACGCCAACCAAGCGTTTAAATTCAGAATCTGAAAAACGGTTTAAGTTCTGATATCTCATGAAACTTAGATTGAGGTGGTTTTGACTTTCGCAAGAGGTCTAATGTGTTTCTGGATTATAAATGTTTGCAATGCAATCATAGATTTAAACAACCTGAATAAGCACTTAAACTTTAAATTGCAATAAAAAGACCCTTCATTTTTAGAAGGGTTTTTTATAGATACATACCTTACAAATAGAGTGAGTGAAACTCAAGTTCTTAATAAAAATCAGTTTGCCTGCAATTTTTTAACCACTTCGCCCAAGCGTTTACCCTGCTCTTCACACAAGACTTTTTCATCCTGGCTTAAACCCAAATCATGGCGCGGACCACTCACATGACTGGCACCATAGGGTGTTCCACCAGACTTGGTGTTGGATAATGCCGGGTTGGCATTCGGCAGGCCCATAATCATCATGCCATGATGAAACAGAGGTGGAAGCATAGTCAGCAATGTGCTTTCCTGTCCGCCGTGCATCGAACCAGAAGATGTAAAGACACAGGCCGGTTTTTGATGCAAAGCACCATTCAACCACAGACTGGTGGTCTGATCCCAGAAATACTTCATCTCGGAGGCCATATTGCCAAAGCGTGTCGGTGAACCCAAAGCCAGACCTGAACAATTGGCCAAATCATCCAGGGTACAATAAATATCCCCTTCCTCCGGAATACTCGGCTCAGCCTGTTTCACCACAGTGGATAGGTTGGGTACCGTACGAATTTTTACCGCCATACCTGCAGATTCAACACCATTGGCAATTAAATGTGCCATTTCTTTGGTTGAGCCATATTTGCTGTAATATAAAACCAGGACATAAGACTGCATAATTTTTATAAACGAAGCTAAAAGAGAAAACTATACGGTATTTTTCCCATTTTTTGGTTAAGCTTGGTATTGAAAATTCATAAAGATGACTAAAAAAATTGAGACTTCATCACGATGCTAAAAAAGTATTTAAAAAAACTTCCTTTTTATAATGAGACCTGGTTTCAGTTTGTTTTATTTGTCGTAAGACGTTTTGAAGCCGATCGTTGCCGTGATCAAGCGGCATCTTTGACTTATACCACGCTGTTTGCAGTGGTCCCCATGCTGACAGTTTTTCTGGTAATCATTTCTTCGATTAAAGCCCTGGAACCTGCAAGGCAGCAATTACAACAACTGATTTACAGTCATTTTTTACCCCGAACCACCATCGCCTTTGACAAAGCCTTTACTGCCTTTACCGATAAATCCAGCAACCTGACAGTGATTGGTATTTTATTTCTGTTCGTGACCACAGTCATGATGCTTTCCAGTATCGAGACCGTATTTAACCGGATTTGGCGAGTAAAAGAAACGCGAGGCGGGATTATCGGCTTTATGCGTTACTGGACCATTATTTCACTCGGCCCTATTCTGCTAGGCAGTGCTTTTGCGATTTCATCCACTGTAGCCTCATTAAATGTACTGAGTAATAATTTTGCCGGTTATGAGGTCGACGGTGAATTTATCTTGTGGGGCATTTCCTTTGTCCTGACCATTTTGGGCTTCTTTATTTTAAACTGGACCATTCCCAATCGCAGTGTTCCGATTAAAGCTGCCTTGATTGCCGGTACATTCAGCGCTGTAGTCTTTGAATTGCTGAAAAATTTGTTTGGCATCATCATGTCAAATTTCACCAGTTATGAAATTGTCTATGGCGCTTTTGCTGCCATTCCGATTTTCCTGTTATGGATTTTCCTGTCCTGGAACATTGTTTTGCTGGGGGTCGAAATCAGTTATGCCCTCACTGCGTTTAATTCAGGCAAAGAACCCAAACGCCATCCCGTGATTATGCTGCTAGATTTGATGGAGCTATTTTATAAAAAACAGCAAAGTGGTGAAAGCGTTTCTGATGAAGAAGCACTGGAAGTCTTGGGCCGTGATGAAATCGGACGCTGGCCGACGTATGTAGTGATGCTGGAAAAACAAAATCTGGTAAAACGTACCGATAATGATGAATACATTCTCGCGCGCAATCTGGCTCAGGTCGATTTTTGGAGTTTTTATAAACAGTTGCCCTACCCGCTTCCGCGTAGCAAAGATGTCGCCAATATTCGTCCGGATGATGAATGGATACAAAGACTTGGTCCAGCTCTGGTTGAATCTGATGATTATCTGGCTGCAAAACTTTCCATTCCGCTGTCGGCTATTTTTGAAAAGAAATAGCGTTAACTGACCTTGACGATGCCATAAAAAAGCCTTCACATATGAAGGCTTTTTTAATGACTACGTAGATGTATTAGCAGACAAAAATATCTGATCCAACCATGCAAACTGACCGCTATGTAAAAATCTAGAACTAAAAAAAGGCTGTATCAAACACACTGCTGTCCCATAATTTGAATTTTATTTCAGTATGAAATCAATATGATGATATTTTAAATTTAAGTATTTGATATATAATTATATTTAATTTTTCACAGCCTTATCTTTACTTTAAAAGTTGAAGTGACTTTGTGTAGGCTAAACCCTACTTTTGACAGACCAAAAGTAGGCAAAAGTTTTTATTCCCCATCACGACTTCCTGTCGTGATGGGGAATGTGTGGCATCCTTGCCACACACAAATCTAACACTGAGATTCAACTATGGGACAGCAGTGGTATCAAACAGCCTTTTTACTCAGCTTTTTCACTTATTGAACAAAGGTTTTCCAGACAAAATCCTGGCTTTGACCCTGCAATGTCATTTTCAGTTGATCGCCTGATTGCAATGCTGCCACCCCGGCGGGCGTACCGGTCATCACTACATCACCCGGCTCTAAAGTAAACACCTGACTGATATCAGCCAGCAAGGTTGGAATATCAAAAATCAGCAAAGACGTATCGCCTTTTTGACGCAGCTCATCATTCACCTGAAAAGTATAATGGACATCTTTCCAGTCCTTGACTTCAGCCACGTCCACCCAATCTGCCAAGATACATGAACCGTCAAAGGCTTTGGCACGTTCCCAAGGCTGACCTTTCTTTTTCAAGTCATCCTGTAAATCACGTAGCGTTAAATCCAGACCTAAAGTCACAGCACCCACAGCTTGCAAGGCTTTGGCAGGATCGGTTTCTGCTTTTAAAGTCTGGTCAATCCGCAGGCTGAGTTCACATTCATAGTGGCAATTGCCCCATGCTGGATTCCAGCTAATGCCTTGTTCCAAACTCACCAAACTGCTGGACGGCTTGATAAATAAAACCGGACGATCAGGAATGGCATTGCCTAATTCTTTGGCATGATCTGCATAGCTACGACCGACACAGACAATTTTAGATGGACGTGTACTCATGATCTTCCCTTTTATTGCACTTTTACTTTATTTCAAGCTTACTTTTTAAATGTGTTTTCAAATACGGTTTGATCGGCCGGTTGCTCGAAGGCACGTTTCGGTACAATCACCACAGTACGATTTTTCAATTCAATCATATAGGTCAGCTTGCCCACAGCAAAGTTTTGCACTTCACTATAGTTAAAAATCTGTTTACGACCATTGGCATAAATTTCGGCATGATCCTGAAACAACTCGATGCCTTGCTCACTTTTACCAAACTGGTATTTTACAAATTGACGCTTAAACATCATCGGTAAAAACCAGTAACGCATAATCAGCTGCAAAATTAAAAAGAAAGCACCGAGCGCAACATAATAGCGACCGACGCCATTAAAGCCGAGATAAAATCCCCAGATAATAATCCCGATACTGACCAATGGGGTAATAAAACGGGTAATCTGCTTTTTACCAAAAGTCGCCAGGGCAAAACCGTCTTGCGATTCTTCCAGACTTAAGGAATAACGTACCGATACAGCAGGCTTGGTCTCTGACATAATTCATCATCAAATTATTCGAACAATTGTGCTAGATAGTACACCAGATTCCGTCATTTCCTTATTGTTTTTGCCCACCTAAATTACATCAGGCAGCAATGCAGAATATAAAGTTTTAGCCGGATTGGGAGTGATCAATCTTCTATTCGATTTTAAGCTGCGTTCCGATTATCTTAACAGTCTGGGAAATCTGTTTGATGCTGCCAGTAGAGAGCAACGCGAAATGTGCCTTATCACGACATGTTAGAACAATAGATGGCAATACCGTAATGGTATTAAAGATTAAACAGCAGATGAAATAATTTTTTAATACATTTAATTTATTCTAGGCGCAAAAAACCGCAATTAAGCGGTTTCTTTCAATTTCACACCTGTTGATGTGATCAAGTTGGTGCGCTCAGAGAGATTCGAACTCCCGACCCCTTAGTTCGTAGCCAAGTGCTCTATCCAGCTGAGCTATGAGCGCGACGTCTTGATGTGGTGCATTATACGCGTTTTTAACATTCTGTTAAGTGCTTTTTCACAAATCTGCAATCAAATGAACAGTTATTGGGCAAAATTAGATTTTTCATCTATTTTTTAAACAAAATTTGTTTTTTGATGATTGCACAGATTGATTTGAGATAAAGATAATAAATTTCACCGATGCATTTTTACTCCAGGTTTCGTTCAGATATCTGAAGTAAATATTGAAGATAAGATGCTTTTCAAAAACTTCCCAACTCATGGAAAAATTGACAAGATTGAGTTACACCAAATTTCAGACACAAAAAAACCGCAATTAAGCGGTTTCTTCCAGTTTTACATCTGTCGATGTGTTCAAGTTGGTGCGCTCAGAGAGATTCGAACTCCCGACCCCTTAGTTCGTAGCCAAGTGCTCTATCCAGCTGAGCTATGAGCGCGTACCTGAGTTGCTTTTCAGCATTCGTTACTATAAAAATTACCACATTTAACTTGATTGGTGCGCTCAGAGAGATTCGAACTCCCGACCCCTTAGTTCGTAGCCAAGTGCTCTATCCAGCTGAGCTATGAGCGCATTTCAAGTTATTCGTGGCGGTGAGAGAGGGATTCGAACCCTCGGTGGGCTTTAAGACCCACGCTCCCTTAGCAGGGGAGTACCTTCAGCCACTCGGCCACCTCACCGTAACGAGCCGCCATAATACAAATTAAACTTCATTTCTTCAAGTCAGATTTGAAAAAATTCTGATATTTTTAATCAATCATCTATTTTTTAAACAATTTCCGACTTTGCTCTACCCTTTTCTGTCTGTTTTATGGCTGGTGACCGTGAAATATTCAACTTCACCCTAAAATTTGAACTGAAAAACACAATATTGCAATCATTTACGTGCAGTCTGTTGCAGCATGACTTATGCTAATCCTATCTTCTGACATGAAGCCAAAGACATTATGAAAAATTGGGTCGATCCTGAAGCTAAAGCTGAAGCTGAACGCTATGAAAATCCTATTCCTAGCCGTATTCTGATTTCTGAAACGATTGAAAAATTACAAGCACCACAATCTCATGCAGATTTAGTAGAACATTTTGAAATTGCAGATCAAAAAAGTATTGATGCACTCAGTCATCGCCTGATCGCCATGGTTCGGGATGGCCAGTTGATGAAAGATGGCTATAAGTTTCAGCTTGCCGCCAGCCAGCCGACGCATGAAGCCACGGTCTATATCAATTCCAAAGGTCTGGGTAGTGCCTCGATTGCCGATCATGAAGACCTTTTACTGCCTGAACGCGAGCTGCGTCTGGTCTTTAATGGCGACCGCGTCAAGGTTCGTCAAACCTCAGTCGACCGCAAAGGCAAGCCTTGGGGCTTTATTACCGAAGTGGTGCAACATCGGGTAAAACAGATTATTGGTAAAGTGGCTGTTCACGATGGCGAATACTTTATTCAGCCGGCCAATCCGAATGCCCATCAACCGATTACTCTGGAAAAAGAACTGATTGAACATGCCCAGGTCAAAGTAGGTGATTCGGTTCGTGTGGCGATTGATGACTATCCGACCCGTGAAGAACTGGCGACTGGTCATATCGTGCAATCCATGGCAGACAAGGCCGATACCGAAATCATTATTCCACAAACCATATTAGAATTTGGTTTGCCTTATGAATTCCCGGAAGAAGTGCTTCGCGATGCCGAACACTTTAAGGAACCTTCTGCACAAGACCGTGAAGGTCGGATCGATTTACGTGATTTAGCGCTGGTGACGATTGACGGCGAAGACGCCCGCGACTTTGACGATGCCGTATATGCCGAAAAACGTCCTGGTGGCGGTTACCGCGTGGTCGTGGCCATTGCGGATGTCAGTCATTATGTGCGTAATGACCAGCCTTTGGATGAAGAAGCCAAAGAACGTGGCACTTCAGTCTATTTCCCGCATTTTGTGCTGCCGATGTTGCCGGAAGCCCTCTCCAATGGTCTGTGCTCGCTGAATCCGCATGTCGATCGTCTCTGTATGGTCTGTGATCTAAAACTGTCACGTGCAGGTCGCGTCACTGGTTTTGAATTCTATCCATCAGTCATGCATTCCAAAGCGCGTCTCACCTATACTCAGGTGGCACAGTATTTTGATGGCGACAGCAAAGCCGTTCCTGAAGATCGTGATGTACGCAAATCGCTGAATACCTTGTTCCAGCTGTATCAGATCCTGAAAGGTTTACGTACAGAGCGTCATGCCATGGAATTCGAAACAGTCGAAACCTACATGACCTTTGATGAGTTAGGTGGCATTAATGAAATTCTGCCGCGTTCACGCAATGAAGCGCATAAACTGATTGAAGAATGTATGTTATTGGCAAACGTCGCAGCCGCAGAATATGCTCTGGAAAATGACATTCCGATGTTATACCGTGTACATGAGCCACCTGAATTCTCACGTATTCAGAAAGTACGTGAATATGTGAAATTGCTTGGCCTGCCTTTCCCGGAACAACCAACGCAAAAAGATTATCAGGCGGTGATTGAAGCCACTAAAGACCGTATTGATGCACCAAGCATTCATGCGGTGCTGTTACGCTCGATGATGCAGGCCTATTACGGCGCAAGTAATGCTGGGCATTTTGGTTTGGCCTATGAGGCCTATACACACTTTACCTCCCCGATTCGCCGTTATCCGGATCTGTTATTGCACCGTGCCATCAAGGCACATTTAAAACAAAAGCCGTTCCTGCTTTCCGGTGCAGCTTTGGATGATGCCGGAGAACATTTCTCGCAAACTGAACGCCGTGCCGATGAAGCTTCCCGTTCCGTCACCACCTGGTTGAAATGTCATTATATGAAGCAGCATTTAGGTGAAGAATTTGTCGGTGTGATCAGTGCCGTAGCTGAATTTGGCCTGTTTGTAACCTTAAAAGATCTCTATGTCGATGGTATGATCCACGTCAGCCAACTGGGCGATGACTATTTTGTCTATGACCAGCCAAGCCAAAGCTTAATCGGTCAGGCACGTGGTCAAACCTTTAGTCTGGGCGATGAAG
Organism: Acinetobacter sp. YH01022; assembly: GCF_013420235.1. Lineage (NCBI taxonomy): Bacteria > Pseudomonadati > Pseudomonadota > Gammaproteobacteria > Moraxellales > Moraxellaceae > Acinetobacter > Acinetobacter sp. YH01022. The sequence goes on from NZ_VOYP01000075.1 coordinate 7,383, forward strand.
TCAAAATTAAGGTGGCTGCGGTAAATCTGGACGATCGCAAAATTGACTTTGAACTGTTGCAACAAATAACCCATGCCGGCCGTGCTATTCGTAGCCGCGCGCCACGTGTGGCCAAGACAACAACAGAAGAAGTATTTAGCCCACGTGCGAAAGCCGTGGTCAGTGAAGATGGTGAACAACCGATTCGCAAGAAAAAGCCTAAAACCAAATCTGCTGCACCAGCTAAAAAGTCAGATAAAAAATCTTCAGCCAAATCGGATGCAAAAGCCAAAGACAAGCTGAAGAAAAAATCCAAACCGAAAAAGAAAAAGTCGAATGCGAAAGCTAAGATAGAGTAAATTCAAAATAGTCTAAAAAGAGAGCTTCGGCTCTCTTTTTTACTTAGAACCTATCCAGAATATTTTCTATGCAAAAGTAGCCTTAAAAAGGCTAAATTAATGAACTGAAGGCTCGTATTTAGGTGCTTTTCACAGTTTTTCCAGAGCCTTCTGCATTTTTCTAACCAAGC
>NZ_VOYP01000076.1:0-7841 GCF_013420235.1 Acinetobacter sp. YH01022
AAAGTTGGGTGTATTTCTTCATTGTGTGCTTTCCAATTGCGAGTTGAAAAAGTCCAATGATTCTACGAATACACCTAACTTTTTCAACTAACTACAAATGTGTCGCACTTGGGATTTGAATCTGCGAGACTCAATAAAATATTTTTATATAAAAAGGTGATGGGTCTCATGGTCTTTAATATATCTAAAGCATAGTAAATACAGGATTTTGACCTAAAGCAGACTTTATAGGTATAGAAACATGCCTATTCAGTTTTGGACATTTTTTCGCATCTTCTGCATTGTGAGCACCAGAAACTGAACTTCACAATTAGGAGGTGGAGATGTCTACAAATAAAGTGAATATTAATACGCTGATCGATGAGGCAAAATTTACGCCATTTCACTGGGGTGTGTTGCTTTGGTGTCTGTTGATCATTATCTTTGACGGTTATGACCTGGTAATTTATGGGGTAGCTTTACCACTCCTGATGCAGGAATGGGCACTCAGTACCGTACAGGCAGGTTTGCTGGCCAGTACTGCATTATTTGGCATGATGTTCGGTGCCATGAGCTTTGGTACTCTCTCTGACAAGATTGGCCGTAAAAAAACCATCATGATCTGTGTTGCACTTTTCAGTGGTTTTACCTTTTTAGGTTCTTTTGCCAGTAACCCTACTGAGTTCGGTATTCTTCGCTTCTTAGCCGGTTTGGGAATTGGTGGCGTAATGCCAAACGTGGTTGCCCTCATGACCGAATATGCACCAAAACGTATCCGCAGCACGCTGGTTGCCCTGATGTTTAGTGGTTATGCGATTGGTGGAATGTCATCTGCATTATTGGGCGCATGGTTGGTTCCACAGTTTGGCTGGAAAATCATGTTCCTTCTTGCCGGTACTCCATTATTACTTTTGCCGGTTATCTGGAAATTCCTGCCAGAATCGCTGATGTACCTGACTGTTAAAAAAGAAACAGAAAAGGCCCACGTCATTATCCAAAAATTGTCACCAGAACAGCAGATTACAGCTCAAACTGAATTTGTCCTGAATGAGGTGAAAAAAGGTGATGAAGCGCCACTCAAAGCATTGTTCCAGCAAGGCCGTAGCTTTAGTACCTTCATGTTCTGGCTGGCTTTCTTCATGTGCCTGTTGATGGTATATGCTTTAGGCAGCTGGTTACCAAAACTAATGATTCAGGCAGGTTATTCACTGGGCGCAAGTATGATCTTCCTGTTTGCCCTGAACATTGGCGGCATGATTGGCGCGATTGGCGGTGGCTACCTGGCAGACAAGTTCCACATCAAAAAAGTATTGACCATCATGTTTATATGCGGTGCATCGGCTCTGGTTCTGCTTGGTTTTAACAGTCCACAGTTTGTATTGTATGCCCTGATTGCCTTGGCAGGTGCCTCGACTATCGGTTCACAAATTCTGCTATATACCTTCGTCGCACAATATTACCCATCGACTGTACGTTCTACCGGCATGGGTTGGGCTTCAGGGATTGGCCGTATCGGAGCGATCGTAGGACCAGTACTGACCGGAACTTTATTAACTTTTGAATTGCCACACCAAATGAACTTCTTTGCCATCGCTATTCCGGGTGTGATCGCTGCGCTGGCTGTTTTCATGGTTAATCTAAAATCTTCTGTAGAAGGCCAAGCCCTTGCAGAATCTGCTGTCAAAAGCAGTCCTGTTGCACAAAAAGTCACCCAATAATTTCTTTACCTTTCCATTAATCTACTATCATCAATGATATAGATCGCCATCGTAAGCGATGGTGATCTGTTGCTAGAATTTGACGGCACAATAACAAGCGAGTTTAGGATGAACGCGAAAACATTAACCCAAACAACTGATTTACAAGCAACAACGGTTCGACCAAATATGCAGCGTACGCTCATGATAAGCATGATTGCATTAAGCATGGGAGGAATGAGTGTTGCAGCGCAAGCACAAACCCAGCAGCAAAATGAAATTGAACAGCTTAGACAGGAAGTTCAAGCTTTACGTAGTTTGGTGGAGCAGCAAAAAGTACAGAATGCACAAACTGCAACAGCAATTGCTAACATACAACGTACTGCAGCAACTGTGCCAGCGAACCCTGTATTAAAAACTGCCAAAGGCGCCGAGTTTAATTTATATGGTAATGTGCGTTTAGATGCCTCTTATAAGGTTGATGGCGGTCCTATCGATTGGCCATATAACCAGATCAATAACGTGGCACTGGAAGGTACTGCCGGAAATAGCGACCGTTTAAGCTCGACTTTATCTGCAACGCGTTTAGGCCTTGATTTTAAAACTCAGGCTTCTGAGCAAGAGGTCAAAGGTAAAATTGAAGTCGACTTTTTGGGTGGAGCTAACTTCGATAATCTGCGTATCCGTCATGCCTATGTAAATTATGGTAACTGGCTGTTGGGGCAAACCTGGTCAAACTTTGCAGTACCGGATTATATGCCAGAAACTATTGATGCAAATGCATACGTTGGTGGTGCTGTGAAACGTACACCACAAGTGCGTTATACCACCAAATTTAATCCACAAACCAATTTGGTATTAGCTGCTGAAGATCCTAAAGATAAATTGGTCACTGATAAGGTGATCACTCAGCGTTTACCGGCGTTAACCGCACGTTTAAATCATCAATTTGCAGATAACTTAAATGTCAGCGTACGTGCCATGGGTCATGAAAAGCGTATCAATTCTGAAGAAGAAATGGCATGGGGAGTAGGTGTAGGTGCAAAGTATGATGTCGTACCTGGTACCACCTTAAAAGCAGATTATTACCATGTTAAAGGCGATAGCAGCTTCGTATCATTTGCCAATAAAGGTGTTGTTGTAGAAGCAGATGGTAGTCTTGTACAAAACGAATTTGATTCTATTATGCTAGGTGTTACCCAAAAATTTAGTGACAAATTACATGGCACTTTGGGCTACGGCTATATGACTTTTGATAAAGATCAAAATTATCTGGATGCTCCAGGAAGTGCAGCTACAGCCAATAAAGACCTCTGGCAAGCCTGGGCAAATGTTTTTTATAGCCCAACCAAGCCTTTGAGTTTTGGTCTTGAATATGTCTATGGTGAACGTGAAACTTTTGCTAGCAAGACAGGTGAAGACAACCGCTTAAATGCAGTTGCAATCTATAACTTCTAATAGTCCCCTAAATAAAGACCTCTTATTATGCACTACATAGTAAGGGGTCTATTTTTATATGTATATTGTGATCATTTGAGAATCAAAACCTGAGCCAGAACAAAGCACAGCCATGGACTAGATCTTTTTTGCTATTACCTCATTGTGAACCACTCGTTTAGAATGACTAAATTTAGTATTTCTTGCCTCACATCCTCTAAAAAATACTTGCACTCGCAAATATAGACGAATTATCAACAGATCCTCATTTTCTATTATTGAATTTCGCATAGTGAAAATTAGTGCATAGCCACAATAAGGTCTATCAAAAGATCAATAGAGATATCTTGAATTTGGGCGACCCTTCCGTTTAAGTTAAACTGGCTTATGAATTTTAAAGTAGTAAAAATACGGAAATAGGTGTAAGCGGGGTTATTTTTCGTTTATCTTTATATGACTCATTTGAATCCTAGCCAATTCACAACAGGCCGATCGCTACCATAGTGTAATGGTTTAATTTCATGAGGCTTTTCAAAAAATCTTATTGTCAATAACAAGTTGAAGCATACAATTCTACAGAGCAACAGTACTTGCTGTTAGATGTACCAAGCTCTTAAGCTGAACTGGAGAGATTCATTGCGCGTTGTTCGCTATAAATTTGTGATTATCATCCTGCTGCTTATACTTGCAGCAAGCTATGCTCTATTTCGATGGTGGCAGGGACCTGTGTTACCAGGATATACCCTGACATACAGGCCTCTGGTGCAAAATGTAGTAGCGACTGGCCGTGTAGCAACCGTATCACGTGCTCAGGTGGGCAGCGAAATTACCGGTGTCGTTCTTGAGCGGTTTGTGCAGGAAGGTGATCAGGTGGTGCCGGGTGATTTACTGCTCGTCTTAAAATCGGATGAACTGCGTGCACAGGTACGACAAGCTGAAGTGGCTCTGACCGAACTCGCAACCAGCCGGCGTCCACAGGCAGTAGCAGAACTGGCCACTGCCAAAGCCCAGCTGGAACAGGCCAGTCGGGAAGCAGCACGTAGACGTAATCTAGAAGCTGGCATACTCTCAGCAGAAGAAATAGAACAGGCCGTGGAAGCGGAAAGAGTCGCCCGCAATAATTTTGAAACAGTACGTCTAAAAACAGCAGCATTGGCACCTGGTCAAGTCGAGGAAGCCAAGCTTCGTGAGCAACTTGCTGCAGCCCAGGCTCAACTGGCCAAAACTAAAATTCGCTCTACAGTCACCGGTACGGTACTCACTCTGGATGTGGAACCGGGTGATCTGATCCAACCGGGTCAGACTTTATTTAGCATCGCATTGAAGGGCAATACAGAAATTCGTGTGCCTTTAGATGAGCGAAATTTACCGCAACTTGCTTTACAGCAAAAGGCAATGGTCATTTCTGATGCCTATCCGGATCAAGCTTTTCCGGCCCGGATCAATTTTATAGCGCCAAGCATTGATCCGCAGCGTGGTACGGTAGAGGTTCGCTTAGCCGTCGATCCGGTGCCTGATTTTCTGCGTCAGGATATGACGGTGTCGGTGAATGTCGAGACCAACAGACGAGAGCGGGCATTGGCTATTCCAAACGATGCTTTAAGCAGTATCAAAGGCGATAAGGCCAGTGTGCTATTGGTACGTGATGGAAAAATAAAATATCAGCAAGTCAGCTTAGGTTTACGTGGCCTGGCCATGTCAGAAGTGGTTTCAGGTTTGAGTGATGGTGATCAGGTGCTGGCCAATGCCGAAGCACCCTTAACAGAGGGTGAGAGGGTACGCTTAAAACAGCAAAAAACACCCTGGAATCATCAGGCTGATGATACAAATAGTAAAAATGAATTACCGGTGAAATTCGATTGAAAAACTTTTTCGGGCGGCTCTGGACAGAATGGACAATCGCAATCAGTTTTTTGCGTGAAGGCCGTGCACAGTCCATCATGATTACTGTGGGTGTTGCAGTGGGTGTGGCTGTCATCATTTTTATCAGTGCTTTAATTCAAGGATTGCAGTCGAATATTGTCGAACGTACTTTGGGTACTCAGGCGCATATCCGTTTGCTGTCACCGGATGAGGTGAATCAGATTGTGCAGCCTGCTGCAGGAACGGTGCAATTATTGCAGGAAGACAAGCGGGCACAGCGCCTGCGCTCAATTAACAACTGGCAGCAGATTACTGAGACTTTAGATCAGTTGCCGGTACTGACCGCCGTATCTCCGGTGGTATCCGGGCCGGCCTTTGTGCAAAGGGGTGATGCCATTCAATCTGTCGCCTTGGTGGGTATTAATCTTGAACGTTATCAACAGATTATCCCACTGAGAGAATATCTGTTAAGCGGTCAGTTGCGCATCGGTGCAGACGATGTAATGATTGGCAGTCAGCTCGCCAAAGATCTGGGTGTGCAGGTGGGAAGCAAGTTACGGCTGGATACGGGGCGGGAGAACAGTGCATTGGTCAATGTGGCCGGGATCTTTGAACTTGGGGTACGCGAACTGGATGCGCGCTATGTGTATCTGGACTTGAAACAGGCACAGTCCTTACTCAGTTTACCTGGTGGAGTTACAGTGATTGACCTGACTATTTCAGATATTTTTGAGGCAGACAATATTGCTGCACAGATAGGACGCTTGACCTCATTAAAAGCCGAAAGCTGGATTAAAACCAATGCTCAGCTGATGAATGCAATTACCGCTCAGAGCCTGTCAACCAATATGATTATTATCTTTGTGGCAATTTCCGTGGCATTTGGAATTGCCAGCGTTATGTCGGTCAGCGTGGTGCAGCGTACCCGGGAAATCGGTATTTTACGCGCGACTGGCGCGACCCAATTGCAAATTTTACGAATTTTCCTGTTTCAGGGCGCAATATTTGGCCTGCTGGGTTCAGTTTTAGGCAGTGCGGTCAGTTATGGTCTGGTGTGGATATTCAACACCTTTGGCCCGGGTCTGTTTTACATTCCTCTTTCGATCAATCTGGTAATACTGGCCTTGTTACTGGCTACGCTGACTGGCGTACTGGCTGCTGCGATACCATCGCGCCGGGCAGCAGCATTGGACCCTGTGGAGGCGATTCGTCATGTCTGACCAGTCTCAGGAAGTACTGCGCCTAGAAGCGCTGCATAAATCTTATAATATCGGGCAGCCCAATGAAGTTGAAGTATTACATGGAATCGATTTGCGTATCGCCCGCAATGATTTTGCTGCGCTGATTGGTCCATCCGGTTCCGGTAAAAGTACCTTATTGAATATTTTAGGTTTGCTGGATAAACCTAGCAGCGGTGAGCTGTATTTGCTGGGTCAGCCAACCAGTCGCATGGATGATGCCGGACGTACTGCGCTACGCGGCAACAGTATCGGTTTCGTGTTTCAGTTTCATCATCTTATTCAGGCTTTTACTGCCTTAAACAATGTACTTATGCCGTTAATGCTGACACATGGCAAGCCGGACAAACAGGCACTGGAGCGAGCGCGTGAACTGCTTGCAGCAGTCGGTCTTGAACAGTTTGCGGATCGTAAACCGAATGAACTTTCGGGAGGGCAGCAACAGCGGGTGGCGATTGCCCGGGCACTGATTACAGAACCAGCGCTATTATTAGCTGATGAACCTACAGGGAATCTGGATACCCAGACGGCTGCAGAAATGTTTGAACTGTTCCGTAAAGTGCATCGCGAACGTGATTGTGCTGTACTGCTGGTAACGCACGATCCACGTCTGTCTGCGACCTGTGATCGCACCATCAATCTGGTCGATGGCCGTATTCAAAGTGATTCATCAAATCATTAAACCAGCTCCTTTATTTTAAAATTCTAATCTTGATCTTAGCTACCCACTGAACAGCGATATGCAGATCTCTATAAGAAAACAAACGCTGAATTAAAAGAAGAAATGGGTGATTGCTGATGTATAGGATCATTGAGTTAATCTTTATTTCTATTTGCATTTGTCTTGTTTCTTACGCTTTTTTCACTGTCATTTTCTATGTTTCAGGTTGGGGGATGGCTAAATGAAAATTAATGCAATTCACCAGATCGACCTTGCTGAATGTCCTCGTTGTCATTCAATCATGTTCAAAGGTCTTATTTCATTCCATTTAACTAGTTGCTTGGGGTGATCTTCATGTCTAATAAATCTGATCAAAAAAAACATCAAAACCCGTAAAAACACGGGGGAAAGTACCCTAAATAAGCAATTCCATAGTCCTGAGTCTAGTCTCCGGACTGATTTTTCTATCCCCATTTATAACATGCGGGTTACGATTGACTAAAAATGAATCAAAATAGGGCTGATTTAGATGATTACAAAAGATGATTTAATTTATTTGTTTATGCTGATTCAAATTTTAATTGTTGCTTTGATCTTGGCTTTTAAAGTGTTTGTTTGGTCAGGTTGGTATCAGTTCATTTTTGGCTAAAGTTCTTTGTGATCCGATAGGTTGTTGCTACTGAAATTAGTTTGGACGTTTATAAATTAACTTCCACAATAAAAATACAAACGTCCAAAGCTCACGGATTTCGGCATAACGTGTATTATGTTCATTAAGATGCTTCACTGGAGAGATTAATATGTTGGTGAATCTCTCCAGTGAAGTTGTGCAATGACTATGAACCGTACCGGGTTTGTCGGAGACCAAACTTTCTGAGAGAATGTCCCGATGAAAAAAGTAAAATATACCCCTGAAATCAGAGATAGAGCGGTTCAATTATTGATTGAATCCGAAAAAGATTATCC
>NZ_VOYP01000077.1:0-7832 GCF_013420235.1 Acinetobacter sp. YH01022
TTGTTCCATTTTAGAGATTTGTTTAAGATAAGATATAACTCATTGAGATGTGTCATAGTATTCGTCGTTAGAAAACAATTATTGTGACATTATTTCAATGAGTTATCTATTTTTGTCGTGTACAGAGCAACAATTTATTAAAAATGCTCTAATTTCAACTTAATACTTGAATATTCACACTAAATCAGCATTTACTTAAGACAGTATTTTTGTAAAAAACTTATCAATCTATTAAACCGATTGTTTTTATAAAAATGAAATGTTTTACCTATTTAAATATTTAGCCTACTATAGCTTTATTAAATAAGCATTTACTCCCTTGGAGACGTTAGCCATGTTAGACCAAAATACTTCAGCACAACTTAAAACCTTACTGGAACGTCTGGAAAGCCCGATTGAACTGGTGGCGACTTTGGATGCTTCAGATAAGTCTGACAAGATTAAAGAACTGGTGACTGAAGTTGCAGCCTTATCTGATTTAGTCACTGCACGCTTCGACGGTACAAATAAACGTGCCCCAAGCTTTGGGGTGGCAAAACAAGGGGAAGAACCGCGTGTCTTCTTTGCCGGTTTGCCGATGGGACATGAATTTACTTCCCTGATTCTGGCCTTGTTACAGGTGTCAGGCTATGCCCCAAAAGTGTCAGATGAAGTCCTGGCACAGATCAAGGGTTTAAATTTAACAGCTGATTTTGAAGTGTTTGTCTCGCTCAGCTGCCATAACTGTCCGGACGTGGTACAAGCCCTAAACCTGATCGCCATCTATAACCCGGGCACCACGGCCACCATGATTGACGGTGCATTTTTCCAGGATGAAGTGGAACAGCGCAAGATCATGGCGGTACCAATGGTGTTCCAGGACAACGCCCACATCGGTCAGGGCCGTATGACGCTGGAAGAAATCATTGCCAAACTGGATAGCAATTCTGCAGCCAAAGATGCAGCAAAGTTAAATGCCAAAGACGCGTTTGATGTGCTGGTGATTGGTGGCGGTCCTGCAGGTAACACCGCAGCGATTTATGCGGCGCGTAAAGGCATTAAAACCGGAATCGTAGCGGAACGTATGGGCGGTCAGGTCATGGATACCATGGACATTGAAAACTTCACTTCCGTGCAGAAAACCCAGGGTCCGAAATTTGCCGCCGAGATGGAAGCACATGTACGTGAGTATGGTGTGGACATCATGAACCTGCAACGTGTATCCAACATCAAAGGTGCGGATGAAACGGCGAATGGCCTAGTTGAAGTCACTTTGGAAAATGGGGCGAAGTTAGAATCCAAAACCATCATTCTATCGACCGGTGCACGCTGGAGAGAGATGAACGTTCCGGGTGAGCAGGAATATAAAACCCGTGGTGTAGCATACTGTCCGCACTGTGATGGTCCACTGTTTAAAGGCAAACCCGTTGCAGTCATCGGTGGCGGTAACTCGGGTGTTGAAGCGGCGATTGACCTGGCCGGGATTGTCGAGCATGTAACTTTGGTGGAGTTTGATACCAAACTGCGTGCCGATCAGGTCTTACAAGACAAGCTTAACAGCTTGCCAAATACCACTGTGATCAAGAATGCGCTGTCGACTGAAGTAGTCGGTGACGGTTCACAGGTCACTGCACTGAAATACAAGGACCGTGCAACGGATGAGGAACATACGATTGAACTGGCGGGAATTTTTGTACAGATCGGTTTGTTGCCAAACACGGATTTCCTGAAAGAAACCGCTGTTGAACTGACCAATCGTGGCGAGATCGTGATTAACGAGCGCAACGAAACCAACGTGAAGGGTGTGTTTGCTGCTGGTGACTGTACCACAGTGCCATACAAGCAGATCATCATTGCTACAGGTGAAGGTGCCAAGGCATCGCTATCTGCCTTTGATTACATTATCCGTTCGGGACAGTAATCTATATTCAGCATAAATAGTTTAATCTGGCTTATATCACAATGTGGTATAAGCCTTTTTTTTCCCTCATTTTTTCATAAAAAATAATTACATTTAATTAACAATTTTAGCTCATAATTTGTGCATTTTTTTAGCTATATTCAAAATACCCCTATTTAGGTGGGTGCCACAAATTAGAAGGAAATGAAAATGAATAAATTGCTTATTGCTTTAGGTCTTGCTGCTAGCGTTGCCCTGGTGGGTTGTAATAAACAAGAAGCACCAGAAACAGGTGCAACTACTGGCGAACATCTTGAAAATGCAGCCAATCAAGCAGGTCATGATATTTCTGATGCCACAAAGGAAGCTGAAGCTAAAACTCAAGCTGCTGCTGATGAAGCCAGCTCTAAAATTGAGGCAGCAGGTGATGAAGCTGCTGCTAAAACTGAAGCCGCAGCAAAAGATATTAAAAATGCAGCGAAAGAAGCTACTGCAAAAACTGCCGGTGCTGTGGAAGAAGGTGCTTCGAATGTTCGAGAAAAAGCTCAACAATAATGTGAATGGTTGAAATAAAAAAGCTCCTTTAAAAAGGAGCTTTTTTATTGAAAAATCTGACTTTTTATGCACATTACTTCGATGATAGTTGCAAGAAATAATGATTCAAAGCATGTTCACATACCATATTCATATCGTCATGAAAAATATTATGTTCAAAGAACAGGTAGATTATTACGTACTGTAGTATTAAGAGCAAATAACGGAATTATTTCCGTGACCAGCTTAATTATGGGTATGGCTACCAGTAGTGCATATCTGCATACTTTATTGCTGCGCTAGTTGGAGAATTACTGCTCGGATACGGTGTCCGTCCCACATATGACTGTATATCTGGTGCTTACTTCAGTGGTATTTCTTCAGGTAGTTTGCATGGCTGGTTATGGTTGATCTTTGCCTTCCTGGGTAACAGTATTGGCATGAAACTTCGTCCCATTTTCTTTCCGGACGAATGACCACAACCAGGAAAATTAACCGGTTATTAAATCCAAATTTCAACCTATGAAAAAGCCCATCATTGAATGGGCTTTTTTGTTTATCCTATTTTTAATTAATGCAGCGCTGCTTTTAAATTACAACCAAAACCCATAATTTCTTGAGCCTGACGGTATGAGGTATAACGGTTTAAAATAAAGTCATAAAACTGGTCTGCATCCGCAAAATTTTTGCTTAAGTTTTCACCCTGTGCATGGGGTAATTTCACATGTCCAATGATATTCAGATTTTGATGACCCAACTGATACATTTCGGCAAAATAGCCATTCATCATTTGACAATACGCCTGTTTGACCGGTTTTAAGGAAGTACTACTCACCGCATGCAGGTTTAAAGTCTGCAACTGATTTACATCAAGCAGCGACTGGTCTGAAAAGGCAATATTGTTGCTTTTTTTAAAAGCCTGATAATCTTTAGATAGCTGTTGATTTAAGCTTTCAAAGCGCTGCTGCAATCTGGCTGCATCCTGCACCTTATATTTTTGAGGATCAATCTGGATTTTTTGCTGTTCGGAAGATGAACATGCTGAAAGTACTACGCTTAAAATTAAAGTCGCCAAAACGAACGGCTTCATTATAAATTGTCCTCATCACTAAATCTTGCAATAGTATGCCTGAAATATGCAGCTATATTGATTTTTCATTCATATAACGCCAGTAACGCTTCGGCACATACTGAATATGCAATTTCATATTTTGCCGAACCTGAATATTGACACTGCGGAAATAATCTTTCCACAGCTGGTCATACAGTAATTCCTGTTCATCCAGTTCTACAGTAAACGCCTGACTATAACCACTCGCGAATGTGGCATCGACCTGATGAGCATCCATTTCAATTTGATGCAGCTGTTGCAAATCATAATAAATGCCATATTTACGCTTTTCGTCATAAATCAGCCAGCGTTGATCTTGATAACGTGCCCTAAAATGCCGTTCAATCAACGGCAATACATTAAAATCAGGCCGAACCAGACTTAAAAACAGACCGTCCTGACATTTCTTGAAGCGTACAAAGGCTTCCATACGATGCTTTTCACGACCAACCTGCTTTGCCCATTGCGATAAAGCCAGCACATCAGCATGCCCATAGTTTTCATCGACCTTGTAGCGACTTTGAAAAACATAGAGGCAATAGTTAAACAGATGTTGATAAGCAGTTTGATTTTCAGATAGAAAAGTATAGTAAAAATTACGCTGACTCTGGCCCGATGTTTTTTTCTTCAATCCCCGCCAGACCCGCTGTGCATGCTCTTCATTCGATGCGACCTGTATAAAATCATCAAACAAACCCTTTTGCGCATGTGGATTGCTCGTCACCTGCACATGAAACTCTTTAAATTGAAAGGCACGAAATACACAGCTCAACAGGCCGGTCATGCTGCCATCAAAACAGTAAGTTGCCATTAAAAACCAAAACCCAGTTGTGGCGATAACTGCTGCACATATTTGGACTGTCCCGACTGCAAAATCTGAGTCCTAATCTGGCCTGGCAACTGCTCCTTGATAAATTTTGGCGTATCGGCACAGCGGATAAAATGCTGCGCACGGTTATATGCAACACCCATACGTTTTAGTTGGTCGATATGAATTGTGCCAAAGCGACGCGCCTGGACAATTTTTTTCGCTGAGCGCACGCCAATACCCGGAACACGTAAAATCATGCGGTAATCTGCACGGTTCAGATCGACAGGAAACTGCTCAGGATGACGTAATGCCCATCCCAGCTTGGGATCAACATCCAGGTCCAGATTCGGGTATTTTTCATCGACCAGTTCTGTCGCCTCAAAACCATAAAAACGCATCAACCAATCACTTTGATAAAGCCTATTTTCTCTTAATAAGGGGGGTGCCGAACCAATCACCGGCAAGGCTTTTTCCTGTTCATTAATTGGAATATAACCCGAGTAATACACCCGTTTCAGTTTAAACTCTTTGTAATGTCGGTCTGCCATTAAAATAATATCTTGATCGCTTTCGTTATATGCCCCTACCACCATTTGCGTGGTTTGCCCTGCTGGAACAAACTTGGGAACTGAACGAATCAGTTTGCGTTCATCTTTGAACTGGATTAAACGGTCACGCACAAGAGCTAAATCTTTCCGTACTTCGGCATGGGTTTTCTCAGGAGCAAATTTTTGCAGTCCTGCTTCAGTCGGCATTTCTAAATTAATACTCATCCGGTCAACATACAGCCCCGCTTCAGTAATGATTTCCTGCGATGCGCCGGGAATGGTTTTTAAGTGAATATAACCGTTAAAATTTTCTTCCAGACGTAATTTTTTCACCACTTGCAGCATCCGCTCCATGGTGTAATCTGCCGATTTAAAAATCCCTGAACTTAAAAACAAACCTTCAATATAATTCCGGCGATAGAAGTTCATGGTTAAATCTACTACTTCCTGAACGGTAAAAGCCGCCCGTTTTACATCATTGGAGCGACGTGACACACAGTAAGCACAATCATAAATACACACATTGGAAAACAGAATTTTAAGCAAAGATACACAGCGACCATCTTCGGTATAGCTATGACAAATACCGGAGCCGGTATTCCCTAGCCCTTTGTCTTTGTTTTTTCGGTTACTGCCACTTGAGGAACAGGAGACATCATATTTGGCAGCATCAGCTAAAATTTGCAGTTTTTCACGGATACGATCAGACATGGATAAACAGCGCTAAAAAGATGAATCTGTATTATAAAATTTTCAACTCAAACCACATGGGCAGCGGTCTTTTATGCGACATGGTTTGACGCCTTATTGATCATTTCATTTTCATTTATTTTTAGGTGTAAAAAACTTTTTATTTCATAAAAAAATAACGAATATTATTTGCTTAATTTATAGGGCTTGGGCAAAGTGATGAGATGCATAGGAGCCAAATATGACTTTATTAGAACAACTTGAAATTAAACATCCTATTTTCCTAGCACCGATGGCAGGTGTTTCTACTCCTCAACTGGCAGCTGAGGTTTCCAATCAAGGCGGTTTGGGTTCATTGGGTTTGGGTGCTAGTACAGTTGCAGCAGCGCGTCAACAAATTTTAGAAACGCAAGCACTTACTCATAAACCATTTCAGGTCAATTTCTTCTGTCATCAAAGCGCCACGCTCGACAAAAATGTAGCAGATCAGTGGATTAAATATTTATCCCCTCAATTTCAGAAGTATCATGCAACTCCGCCGACAGAATTAAAATGTATCTATCCCAGCTTTCTCGATAACGATGACTATTTAAACCTGGTTTTAGAAACTCGACCTCAGGCAGTAAGCTTTCACTTCGGCATTCCACATCCTCATCAAATTCAGGCCTTAAAACAGGCCGGTATCCTGACGATGGTTTCAGCGACCAATCTGGCTGAAGCACTGCAGATTGAAGCGGCTGGGATTGATATCATTATTGCGCAAGGCATTGAAGCCGGTGGGCACCGTGGCATTTTTAATGAAACATTTGACAGCGCAGTCAAGACTTCTGATCTGGTACAATTGTTAAAACAGTACTGTAGCAAGCCTGTTGTGGCTGCGGGCGGGATCATGAATGGCACCCAGGCTCAGCTCTTAATCCAGTTAGGTGCCGAAGCTGTTCAATTGGGCACCGCTTTCGTACAGTGCAAAAGTTCCAATGCCAACACGGCCTATCGACAAGCCCTGTTTAGCAAACCAATTACCCAAATGACTGCCAGCATTTCCGGACGACCTGCTCGCGGTCTAATTAACCACTGGCATACCCAAATCGATCAGCCTGAACGTCCTCCAGTTGCCACTTACCCCTATTGCTATGACTTGGGTAAACAACTGCATGCCGCAGCATCTGCACAAGGTGACCATGATTTTGGGGCATTTTGGGCGGGAACCAATGTTGCCCAAATTCGGGAGATGGAAGCTGCAGATTTAATTAATCAACTGGTTCTGGAAATCAGTCAAGCCTAATCTTCTGGCATAAATATGCTGTAAAAAAACCTCTCAGTTGAGAGGTTTTTTGCTCAACGTTCATCTAGCATGGAGCACGAAGCCATGCATCCTTGGCAGCATATTTTGCTTGCTCCCAATCTAAACGGGATGGGCCTTTGATTGCTTCCCATTGGGTTCGCAATTCAGTTTCTACCTGTTCAAAATGTGTATCACTGTCGAACAAAGGACGATTCTTATATCCCACCTCATAGGCACTGCGATAATCCCTGTCATAATCTAAATCATCATAGGTACTTCGGCTTTCATGGAAATAAGGACTGTCGCGGTGCTGCTCTCTCCAATAGGCATCTTCTTCGACTGGATTGATGGCATCGGCAGCTTCATTACCCGCCACACCACCAATAATACCACCGACAATACCGCCAACTACCGCACCTGCAGAACCAGCTGCTACACCACCCACTGTACCAATACTTGTACCCACAGGGTGATCATTTGCTTCATTCATATCTGGTACCTGATTACTTTCCTTATCGGTAATCGAATCAGCATTCACATCTGTTCTTGGTTCTTCTGGACGTTTATTTGGATGAGTAAGATCAGCTTCCGTCATAAGACGATTTATATTGACCATTCTCTTTCTCCTTCTGTCCTATCTATATACAAAATATTTAGAGAAGCCGCTTATTTAAGCTTTAGAAGAATTCAGCATAAAGCTCTTCTGAATAAGCTATGTCTTATAAATGTGCTAAATGGGTGATGAGATGTTGTAGGGTGTAATTCTTTTAGTATTGTTTTATACAAATTACGCAAAAAAAGTCTCGATAAAGAAAATTCACTACTCTTTTTTGAATGGAATCTTTTAAAATTAGGACTTACGCATTGACGGATTCAAAAAAGTATTAAAATACTTTATAAAGTATCTGTGATCAGACGAATTAAACATGCTTCTACAGCAACTTGTACATTACCCATTTATATGGGCTTTCTCA
>NZ_VOYP01000078.1:0-6955 GCF_013420235.1 Acinetobacter sp. YH01022
CGCTGACTTACAGCCTGACTAACAATCCGGACGGCTACTACAGCATTGATCCTGCGACGGGTGTTGTAAGCTTGACCCAGGCGGGTGCGGACTGGGTGAACGGAGGTGGAAACCTTCCTGCAGTCAGTGTAACAGTGACTGATGGTACAACACCTGTGACTGGCACAGCGGCAATGCCGGTGACCAGCCTGGTGAATGATGCACCTGTGGCCAATCCAGATATAGCAACGGTGATCGAGGACACTGCAGCCACCATTATTGTTCTGGGCAATGACACGGATGCTGAAAATGATACGTTAACTGTTACTGCAGCGAGCGCGTTGCATGGCACAGTGACAATCAATGCAGATGGCACACTCAGCTATACACCGAACACGAACTACACCGGTGCAGACACTATTAGCTATAGCATTAGCGATGGCATGGGTGGTACCAGCAGCAGCGTAGTAAACGTCAGCGTGACTCCGGTGAATGATGCCCCGGTAGCGATAGATGATCTGATTACAGTTGCAGAAGATGCCATATTTACTTCAACCGTTAGTCTGTTAGCGAATGACAGCGATGTTGATAGCAACTTTACAGCGGTTGCAGGTACGTACACGACCACGCAAGGCGGTACGATTGTGATCTCGCAAGACGGCCAATATGTTTATATGCCAGCAGCTAATTTTGCCGGTATAGACACCGTTGATTACACCATTACGGATGGATCACTAACAGATGTAGGAACATTACGCATAGTTGTTGAAGCAGTCAATGAAGCTCAGCCAGTTGCAGTAGATGACAACTTTGCTACTAACGAAGATACTGTACTTAATATCACAGCAGCTGATCTGTTAAGTAATGATACAGGCTTGCTTGATGCACCAGTTAGCATTACCTCGGTGCAAAATGCAACCAATGGTACTGTGGCTCTTGATATAGATGGAAATGTCATATTTACGCCAAGCGCTAATTACAATGGTCCTGCAAGTTTCACTTACACCATTAGGGATAGTGATGGTGAGACTTCTACAGCTACTGTGAATATTAATGTAATTTCTGTAAATGATGCTCCAATAGCAGCAGATGATGCGATTAGTAGCACAGAAGATACTGTATTTACTTCAACAATCAGCCTGTTGGCGAATGACAGTGATGTTGATAGCAGTTTCACAGCAGTTGCAGCTACATATACGACGACTCAGGGTGGTACGATCGTGATTGCTGCGGACGGGCAGTATGTCTATACACCTGTAGCGAATTTCAATGGTACAGATAGCGTTGATTACACAATTACAGATGGAGAGTTCTTTGATACCGCAACTTTGACAATTACTGTTGGTGCTGTGAATGATGAGCCTGTTACAGTAGATGATCTTGCTTATGTTGTAAAAGACACGACATTTACATCTAAAGTGAGTGTGTTGGCCAATGATACAGATGTGGATAGTAGCTTGAGTGTACAAGCACCTGGAACTTACACGACAACTCAAGGTGGGCAAATTGTTATTGCGAGTGATGGTAGTTATGTATATACCCCACCTACCTCTGGATGGATGGGAACAGATACCTATCTCTATACGGTAACAGATGGTGAGTTTACAGATACAGCAACCTTAACTCTGATCGTGGGTCAACCGACTGTATCTGAAGAAGGCCTACCATTTGGTCAGCCAGATATGCTTGGATCCCCGACAGATACGACCGACGTAACAACAGTTACGGCGGCGCTGAATCTTATATCTCCTGTTACAACAGTGACTTCAGTCACATTAACTTCAGCACCTCTAAACTCGGATGGAGTTCCTGTGACATGGACACCAAGTGGAGACGGAACAGATACCTATACTCTAACTGGAGTAGCTGGAACTACGCCTGTTGCAACTTTAATAGTCAAAGCAAATGGTGAATATACATTTACCTTACTGGCGCCATTAGATCATCCTGTTGTCGATGTTGAGGATGTACTTTCACTTCAATTTAGTACTGTTATGGATGGTTCAACCTATAACTTTACGATAGATGTTGAAGATGATATGCCGGTTGCCATGATGACAGCTGCTTCCTCCCTGCCAACATATGAGGGGGCGGATAATATTGTAGCAGTGCTGTCAGATGCGGATCCCGATATTGCGCGTGTTGATTCACAACTGTTGAATATTCTGGAATTTGGTACAGATCAGAAACTATTGGCCTGGGCATCGGATAACAATCTTGCCAGTGTTGTGTTATCTATCCCATCTGGCACCAATACGGATACTTTAAGAACACTACTGAATAATGATTCAGGAGTTTTATTCAAGTCGGAGTTTGCTGCTGAATTAGGTTTGGAAATTAATTGGACTACAGGAGGAGATTTAATCTTTACCGTTACAGCAGTAGCTCCAACATCAATGGATAATCAATCAGTTAATGTGTTGTTAACTACCCTGTACCAGATGATGCGTGGTCTGATGGGAGGAAGTGCTACCAACGATATGATGGCAGTGTCTACCTTGACCGTGACCGATACTTCAGGTTTTAGTGACACCAAACTGGGTTCAGACTGGTTGGAAACTGATGTTCTGAATAGTGGTAGTGTATTGGGTTACGCTGCTGGTTTAAATGATACTGTGACTGGTACATCTGGAGTAAACATGGGAGATGATGTCTACTTTACCAGTGTGGGTAATGACACTGTGTACGGTTTTGGCGGATCTGACATTGTATTCGGCGGTTCAGGAAACGATCGACTCTATGGTTACAATTCTGTCGACGAAGGTGGTGATTCTGATGGAAATGACAAGCTCTATGGTGGTGCTGGAGATGACCAGTTATATGGCAATAATGGGAATGATTTGCTCGATGGTGGTTTAGGAAATGATCTCTTAAATGGTGGCTCAGGTGCTGATCTGCTTAATGGTGGACAAGGTTCAGATGAGCTAACTGGTGGAACAGGGTCTGATATCTTCCAATGGAGTCTGGGCGATCAGCTTATGACAGCTCCAACTACGCTTGATGCAAAAATTGATGTTGTTGGTTATATAGATGGTCAAGTTATTCGTGTAACAACGACTGTTGGAATAGTTACAACAACACAAGATATTACCTTGACTGCCTCAGATATCGTTACAGGCTATATTTTAGTGCCAGTCACAGCACCAGTAGAAGGTCAACAAATTACAGTGACAGCTGTTCATATGCTCAGTGTAGGTTCAACCTATGTAAGTAAACCTGGTACTGCAACTGTGGTGATTGGTGCGATGACTAACGGCCTTCAGCCGACTGTTACAATTACTGAAGATGATGGTAATGGTCTTGGTAATCTACTTAATGATGGTTTACTAACAGACCACAACGGAATTCTAGATGCAGGAGAGTTACAAGGTGATATTGATGTTTCTATAGCTTTGGCATCTGGTTCTGCAGTTGGGGATGAGTTAGTCATCGTGACAAATACTGGAGTTACCGAAACGATTGTACTGACTCAAGCAATTATTGATGCAGGCCCAATTACAAGAAGCTATCCATCACCTGGTGAGGAGCAAACTTTAACTGTGACAGCGACGCTTCAGCGAGGTGATACAATATCTATTGCGAGTACTGATAGTGTAACTGTGGATACTGGTCCTCTAGTAAGTACTTATTCATCACCGGAAGTGACCATAGTTCAGGACTTTAACAGTGATGGTGTTATCAGCTATAAACCAGTTGATGTCATTACCGACTTTACTTTGGGTGCTGGCGGAGATGTGATTGATCTGCGCACTTTGTTACAAGGTGAAAATCATGTGATTGGACAAACGGGCAATTTAACGGACTATCTATCA
Organism: Acinetobacter sp. YH01022; assembly: GCF_013420235.1. Lineage (NCBI taxonomy): Bacteria > Pseudomonadati > Pseudomonadota > Gammaproteobacteria > Moraxellales > Moraxellaceae > Acinetobacter > Acinetobacter sp. YH01022. The sequence continues at coordinate 3,792 of NZ_VOYP01000078.1, forward strand.
TTTGAAAAGGCTGATGGTGACGGTGATGGTATTGCAGACGATACTATTATCCGGGTAAGTGTAAATGGCACAGTATCAACTTCTTATGATCAGGTTATCGTTCTTGCGAATGTTGATCTTGTCACAGGGAAGACTCAACAGGAGATCCTCAACGATTTGCTCTATACGGGTAATCTTCTTGTTGATTATAGCTACCCAGACAATTGGGTTCAGGTTTCAGCGGGTGAAACGACTTCAGGTGAGCTTGTAGTTGGTTTTGGTGCCGATGGTGGTTATGTCCAAAGTGTAACCTTTGCAGATTATACGTTAACCTATAATGGTGCAGATACGATCACGCCTACAGGCACCGCGGATGGTACGACATATACATTTGACCCGGCTTCAGATGAGTTAACCATTTATACCAACCGTGGCGATCTCCTGATTGTCAATATGCTCACGGGTAGTTATGAGTACGCTAAACTTGAGTCAGGACCAGCAATTGATGAAGCACCAATTGTGAATGTCAATTCTTCTGCGAGTTTGTTGGGATTGGTAAATGCAGGTGCTCTTGGTTTGGTGGGTGTTGGTACCAACCAGCAATTTACAGCCACTGATCCGAACAAGGATATCACCCAAGTCGTAGTAGAAATGACATCATTAGGCATTTCCCTTTTAGACTCTTATGATATCCGTTGGTCTCAGGCGTTGGCGGATGAGTTTGGTTTGGTAGTCACTCCAGATCGTAACGGACTAGGGGGGCTCCTTCAAACATTTGCCAATATTACTATTGAAAAAGTAGGTGGAGGAACGATTGATAATCAGCAGTTAAATGAATTTTTGGCTACTGTTTATGTGGATCAAGGCAGTATTGTATCTGTGAATCTGCTTCCTACAATTTCAATGACAGTGACAGATAACCAAGGAAATGTCGTTACAGATTCTGCAGAAACTGATCTCGCTGGGCTTAATTTACTGAATCCTTCTAACAATCCTTCACCAATTTGGGAAGGTACCTCAGGTATTGATCTGCAGACTGGTGATAATAATGGTCTAACGACGGACGAACGTTTATATGGTTACGCAGGTGATGACCAGCTAGCGGGTAGTGATGGTAATGATTTACTGCGAGGAGGAGCGGATTCAGATATCCTCAATGGTGGATCAGGTAATGATACGCTGATTGGTGGTACAGGTGATGATACTCTGGTTGGTGGAACAGGCAATGATATTTTCCTCTTTGAGAAAGGCGATCAAGGTACATCATTAGCAACTGATATCATTGCTGATTTCAATGTACAACCAGTTGCCGGTGGTGGAGATATTCTTGATCTGCGTGGCTTGTTAGAAAACGAACGTGCTATCGCAAATCTATTAGCCGGTAATCTCACTAACTATTTATCTTTCAGTATAGGTGATGGTGATGGTGATGGTGTTGCAGATGATACGATACTTGATATCAGTACTTCAGGTGCCGTTAGCACAACAGTAGACCAGCGTATCATCTTTACCAATACTGATCTGGTCAATGGCCAATCAAATCTTGAAGTGATTGAACAGTTGTTGAAAAATGGAAACCTCTTAGTTGATCAGGAATATTCAGCTCTGTCCACAGAAGGAGTTTCTACTTTTGATATCGTTCTCACAGACAATGATAAAGACACTGTAGATACAATTATTGCTTTTGATAGTTCAGATCCTGCATTTGAGTTAGATGGAAATGCGCCACCAGTAACACAGGCATTTGATGCCAACTTGCTAGGCCTAATTGGTGCAGATGTACTAGGCGTTATTGATTTAAGCCGCCAAGCAATGGTCGCGCTGGATGTGGATAACAATCTTCGTACAGTTGTAGTTAAATTTGCGGGCGTCGCGAATGTTGCTTTAGGTGATGCTTATCTGGAAGTTTCTGCTCAACTTGCTAAAGATCTAGGTCTAAATTTTACGGTTGAAAATACTGGATTACTAGGTCTTTTAGGTCCGACTTCAACACTCACGATTACTGCAATTGACGGCGGTGATATCGATAACTGGGCAATTAATGAGTTGCTTGCGACAGTAAGATTACAATCTGACGGCATTAACTTGTTAACTGTCTTACAAACCTTAAATGGCGGATTAACGCTGGATGTCAGTGTATTGGGTACTTTCACCATTACAGCAACTGACAGCTATAATTCAACAGATAGCGATATTATCGCTTCTCTTGCTGATGCAGCGGTTCTTGAAGGTCTAATCGGTCAGAGCGGTAGTCCTGATATTATTCAAGGAACTTCTGGAAATGATGTTTTGGATAGTAGCTTATTAGGATTCAGCAGTGAACGTCTATATGGCTTTGATGGTGATGATGTCCTGAATGGCAATGATGGTAATGACTTGTTACGAGGTGGTACAGGTAACGATACATTAAATGGTGGTGCTGGTAATGATTTACTCATTGATGGTAATGGTTATGACACTATGAATGGCGGTTCAGGCAATGATACGATTATGATATCTGGCACTGGATTTGAATCTGTGAATGGTGGCTTAGGCATTGATACTTTGACATTATTGGGAGGAATCAATCTTGATCTATCCTTGCATAATAACATCACAGGTATTGAGCACATTAATTTGGGTAATGAAGCAGAAGGATCAACACTTACTCTGACAGCTCAGGATGTTCTAGATATTTCTGATACTGATATATTGGCAATCTACGGTGATGCTGCTGATAAAGTTACATTGGAAACAGGTGCTATTAAAGGAGCTGTTATTACAGATGCCAATAATGTCACCATGACTGAGTATACTTGGAGTGATTCTAGTGCCAAAGTATGGGTTGAGAATGAGATCGTTGCTGCAGGTGGTGTAAATATCATTATCTAAAACTCATCTTAGATATGTTGCAAAGGCAGCATATTGGGTCAAACCCAAATCCCAGTTTTAATCTCTTAAAACTGGGATTTTCTTTAAGTAAGTCTGAACTAATAAACTTAAGAAGGTACGCATCCGGCGAACTCATCTTACCAATCTATCCTATAAGCTGTAAGTGTCCAGTGGACCCCACTTTTCCGTAAGCATCCGGCTAACACAGCCTTACCAAGCGATCCTATAAGCCTTAATTTAGTTCCCACCTAAAAACAAGTGGGGACTTAATCCATGAACATGGATATATATTCAGCAACACCTCCTGTTGCTAA
>NZ_VOYP01000079.1:0-6617 GCF_013420235.1 Acinetobacter sp. YH01022
ACGGTTCAATTTCTTTAAAGGCTTCTCGACTAATGTCGCTGGGATATGGTTTTCTCATTGAATAATTTTAACAAATTCTTTTTTTAAGTGCTAAAAAAGAATGAAATTAATACTGGATAGGCTCTTAGTGATAGCATACATCTGAAATTCATGGCTATCACTGAATTGTTAAAGACTTAAACAGCGCCGTGTAGAAGCAAAAATGATTTTCTAAACTTAACTTAAATTACCTTTATAGCTTGAAAGTACTGGCGGAATTTCAGCCCCTAATGAACTTAACATTTCCCGTTCAATATTTCGCACAATCGAATTGAGGGGTAAATCATTTTCTTGAAGTCCAAATGGTTCTTCCAACTCTGCACTGAGCGCATCCAAACCTAAAAACAAATAGGCAATTAATGCCACAATTACGGGTGTCCAAATACCGAAACTCGCTTCAATACTGAAGGGCAAAATTAAACAGAATGAATAAACTGCCCGATGCAATAAAACTGAATAAGAAAATGGCAATGGCGTAGTCATAATACGATCACAGCCTGCATGAATGTCGCCCATGGCAACCGTATGTCGAGTCAAGGTGCTATAGATAATGTCGCTGATTTGACCTTGCTTATAACACAGCACCAAATCTTTTTGCATAATCTCAAGTAAATACTGCGGCGCATTGATATGTTCAGCACATTGCTGCCATTGCCCATCGCTTAAATTGACAGCATTTCGGAAATGTTGAATATCTGTTGCTTGATGACGTAAGCGGTCGCGTAGCAGGTAACAAAATAACATAACCCGATACATCAAAATCTGACGTTGAGAGTCTTCCAGCACATGACTATCACGAATAATATGCCGTGTATTGGCAATCAGTGCGCCCCAAAGCTTGCGCCCTTCCCACCAGCGATCATAACAGGCCGTATTCCTAAAACTTAAGAAAATCGAAAGAATCACACCGAAGATGGTAAAGCCAATGGCAGGAACTTCTGGCATAGTCAAGAAATGTGCTGCACTTAAATACACCAACAGTGCCGATAAACTGACTACAACCGCTAGAGCTGGCATCACTTTAGGTAAAATTGTGCCATGCCATGCAAATAACAGCATAAAGCTATTATTTTTATCTCGAATAATCACAAATTTCCCCTCATGAAACCTAGTCGCTTCAATATTTATAAAATAGCTGTCATGAAAAAGCCCAACCGAAGTTGAGCTTGATCTAAACATTTTTGACTCAACAGTGAATCATCCTAGAGCATAAACAATGTTATTTTCCAGGCTTAAAGCTGTCTTTTAAGTCCAGAATACGGTTAAACACTGGTTTTTCTGCCGTGTGATCATATTGATCTGCAACGAAATAACCTTCACGTTCAAACTGGAAGCGGTCTTCAGGCTTCGCTTCAGCTAAAGCCGGTTCAATCACCGCTTGAACCACTTTGAGTGATTCAGGATTTAAGTTGGCAAGGAAGTCATCACCCACTTCCGGATCAGATTCAGTGAATAAACGGTCGTAGATACGCACTTCTGCAGGCACACCTTGGGTTGCAGATACCCAATGAATAACGCCTTTCACTTTACGACCTTCCGGATTTTTGCCTAAAGTTTCAGGGTCAATTGAACATTTCAGTTCAACCACTTCACCATTGGCATCTTTAATCACTTCATCACACTTGATCACATAAGCATGGCGTAAACGTACTTCGCCTTCTGGAATTAAGCGTTTAAAGCCTTTAGGCGGTACTTCTTCAAAGTCTTTACGGTCGATGTAAATTTCAGACGTTAATGGAATGATACGATCACCCATCTCAACGTTCGGATGACGTGCATGACTCAGGTTCATTGCTTCAGGCAGGTTAGTCAAAGTCACTTTCAATGGATTCAACACCGCCATGCCACGTGCAGCGGTATTTTCCAAAGACTGACGGATGCAGTATTCCAGCATAGCAACATCGACAATACCGTCAGACTTGGAAACACCCACGCGTTTACAGAAATCACGCAAACCTTCAGGCGTGAAACCACGGCGGCGCATCCCTACAACGGTTGGCATACGTGGATCATCCCACCCTTGTACAAAGCCACCTTCTACCAGTTTACGCAGTTTACGTTTAGAGGTAATGGTGTAATCGACATTTAGACGGCTTGATTCGTACTGACGTGGAACAGCTGGAGATTTAACTTTCTCGATAACCCAGTCATAAAACGGACGGTGATCCTGGAATTCCAAAGTACATAAAGAGTGAGTCACACCTTCAATGGCATCAGATAATGGATGCGCATAGTCGTACATTGGATAGATTTTCCATTTATCGCCAGTCTGGTGATGAGCAGAATGCAGAATTCGATACAGGATCGGATCACGCATATGCACGTTTGGAGAAGCCATATCAATCTTGGCACGCAATACAGCCTGACCTTCACCCAGCTCGCCATTACGCATTTGTTCAAAACGCACCAGGTTTTCTTCTACAGTCGCGTCACGGAATGGAGAGTTTTTACCTGGTTCTACAAATGAACCACGGTTTAACTTGATTTCTTCAGGTGTTTGTAAATCTACATAAGCATCGCCCTGTTCAATCAGTTGTACTGCCCATGTGTACAGTTGATCAAAATAGCTAGATGCATAGCGAGGTTCACCGTTCCAGTTAAAACCGAGCCATTTTACGTCGTTGGCAATCCCATCCACATATTCTTGTTCTTCTGCGTCCGGATTGGTATCGTCAAAACGCAGGTTACATACGCCATCAAATTCTTGTGCAATACCAAAGTTCAAACAAATCGCTTTCACGTGACCAATGTGTAAATAACCATTCGGTTCTGGTGGAAAACGCGTGATCACTTGCTGTGTAAGGCCTGCTGCCAAATCGTCAGTAATGACCTGACGTACAAAGTCTAAGCCCGGCTGTTGTTCTTGCTGCGCAGCATCGACAGGTTGATTACTTGTTGTCGGGTTATTTGGCAGGGATGAAACAACATCATTCGGCTTCATAGTTGATAAATCACTTCTATAAGATAAAATAGGATAATTAAAACGCTTTTCTGGTTTTTTTAACAAAGAAAATAACGTTTTCGCTTGCCTTGTAGTTTACAGTTTGCTTATGCTTCTCTCAACCAAAAACCCATGGCTTTTTTGTCCATGATCAGGAGATTATAGAATGAGTTTTCCTCAAGTCGAATTAAACACCAATAAAGGACGTATTGTTCTTGAACTTAATTCAGAAAAAGCACCTAAAACTGTGGCTAACTTCCTGGAATATGTTCGTGATGGTTTTTATGATGGCGTAATTTTCCACCGTGTAATTGACGGTTTCATGATCCAGGGCGGTGGCATGGATGAAAATTTCAAAGAAAAAGCAACGCGTGATTCAATTGAAAACGAAGCAGACAACGGTTTAAGCAATGATGAAGGTACCATCGCAATGGCGCGTACCCAAGCTCCTCATTCAGCTTCTGCTCAGTTCTTCATTAACGTGAAAAACAACTCTTTCCTTAACCACACTGGTAAAACAGCTCAAGGTTGGGGTTATGCCGTATTTGGTAAAGTAGTTGAAGGTATGGATGTCGTTGCTGATATCAAAGGCGTTCGCACAGGTAACCGTGGCTACCACGCTGACGTTCCTCTAGAGAACGTTGTGATTGAATCTGCAAAAATCATTTCTGAATAAAGAACGTCCTCTCCGTCTTTAATGAGTTTTAAAGCAGTGCTTTAAAACGGAATAATGTTAAGGATATAGTTCCTCTATCCAATAGATGGACTTTGAGAGGAAGTATTAAGGAAAATACGTGACCTATCTGTTTATCTCTGATTTACATTTGTCACCTGAACACCCTCGACTCGTTCGGGGGTTTTTGGATTTATTAGACAGTTATAAAGATAAAAATACCCAGCTTTATATTTTGGGTGACTGGTTTAATGCTTGGATTGGTGATGACTATACAGCCCCCTGGCTAGATGACATTGTCCATGCCCTGCAAAAGTTTCATCATGCCGGCAATCAGATATATTTTCTGGCTGGCAACCGCGATTTTGCTTTAGGCAAAAAATTCTTAAAACAATTCAATGGCACATTGCTGTCCGAACCGGCCATTTTAAAAATATCCGACACCACATACCGTTTAGAACATGGTGATCTGCTCTGCACAGACGATGTGTCCTACCAAAAATTCCGCAAGATCATTCGTAATCCATTACTTTTAGGTTTTTTAAAACGCATGCCTTTAAGTTTTCGGCAACAACTGGCTAATGGTTTCCGTAAAAAAAGTGCTGAAACCAAACAGATGAAGTCTTATGACATCATGGATGTAAATCAGTTCGCGGTGAAAGTTGCCTTAGAACATATTGACGTACTGATTCATGGCCATACTCATCGTTCTGCAATACATGATATTCAGGGTAAGAAACGGATTGTGCTAGGTGACTGGCGCGAACATTCGGCACAGATTTTAGAGATCAATCCTGCACATAAAAATGTAAAATTAGAATTAAAGACTTGGGCTTATTAAATATAAATTTTCATAATTAACTTTTATAACTTGACTATGTCATTCACAATCTGTCGAGAACTAGGCTGTAATGTTTCTGCGATGAAAAAAATTTAGCTGACCAAAAATAAAACAGGCTTTGTGAATGACAAATGCCTTTGGTCTTACCAAGCAATGCTTTTCAAGGCAAAATAAAGCAGCACATAGAACTCCTGACCTCACAATTACAGCTGGTAGGAGTCCATCAGGTACAATTTAAAAGCTGATATAAAATATTAAAAATTAATACCCACCTTCAGATTTTATCACTTCCGCATCATTTTTATATTTGGCTAAAAGCTCGCGCAGTGAATTCATTAATACGCTGGTATCCACCCCTACCGCAACAAACTCGGTACCCAAATCAATATATTTTTGCGTTACGTCATGCACCGTTGATAAAATCCCCGCTGCTTTACCCGATGCCCGAATGCGTTGAATGGCATCAACAACCGCTTTTTGTACTTCCGGATGATTCGGATTACCCTGATATCCCATGGTCGCAGACAAATCTACAGCGCCAATAAATACACCGTCAATTCCCTCCACTTTTAAAATATCATCCAGATTTTCCAGACCTGTCACAGATTCAATCTGAATCAGCAGACAAATATTTTCATGTGCTGTTGCATAATAATCCGGGATACTGTTCCAGCGTGTTGCACGGGCCAATGCGGCACCTACGCCACGAATTCCTTCTGGCGGATAACGTACCGCTTTCACCATCAGCTCAGCCTGCTCAACCGTTTCCACCATGGGAATCAATAAAGTTTGCGCCCCAATATCCAAAAGTTGCTTAATCAGCTGCACACTGCCAATAGGTGGACGAACCACAGCTTGTGATGGATACGCTGCGATACTTTGCAATTGAGAGAGTGTGGTTCTTAAATCGCTCGGTGCATGTTCCCCATCAATGAGTAACCAGTCATAGCCTGCATTGGCCGCAATTTCAGTGCCGTAAGCATCTGCCAGCCCCACCCATAACCCAATCTGCTGTTGGGTTTTTAATCGTCTTTTAAAATGGTTTGTATCATCTATCATTGTCTGACTCGGTCTACAGGCGATGTAATTATTCGATTAAACGTGATTTAACAAAAAGTACCAATATAGATTTCGTATTTCGTCATTGTATATTGCTATTAATTATACATTTTATTAAGTTTTTTACTTTTATTCACCATAAAAATTCACACGCTTGATGCCAAAATATAAGCTATCCCATAATTCTTCCAAGCCATTTCAGCAAGGAATCAGGTAAAATCATTAAAAATTTAATAGTGGAAATGTCACTCATGGATTTATTAAACGTTTCAAAATCACGCTACACAACGAAAGCATATGATCCCAGTAAAAAAATTCATCAAGAGCAGTTTGAACGTTTATTAGAAATCCTGCGTCTCACGCCATCCTCCATCAATATTCAGCCCTGGCATTTTTTTATTGCCGATGATCAAGGCGCCAAAGAGCGTATCGCCAAAGCCTTGGTTGGGAAATATGCCTACAATGCACCTAAAGTTCTAGATTCTTCTCATACCATTCTGTTCTGTACCAAAGCGGATATTTCAGAACAGCACCTTGATACCCTGCTCAAGCAAGATGATCTTAGTGGCCGTTTTAAAGATGAAAAAGCCAAACAGGGCCAAAAAGACAGCCGTAGCGGTTATGTGGATTATTACCGTAATGAAAAAGGGGATATTCAGCGCTGGGCAGAAAATCAGACTTTTATTGCGCTCGGTCAAATGTTACTGGCCGCAGCTATTGAAGGAGTTGATGCCACCCCTATTGGCGGATTTGATGAACAGATTATTCGCCAGGAATTGGAATTAGATGAAAAAGGGTTAATTCCATCAGTGATTATGACGCTAGGTTTCCGCAGCGAAAATGATTTCAATGCTCAGTTACCCAAGTCACGCCTGAGTCGTGAAGAAATTTTCACCAAGCTGTGATTAAAAAAAATTACAATAAAAGGGGCGAATATGCCACTGCTGTCCCATAGTTTGCTTTAAATAAAAAAACCTGAGTCCTAACAGTTAAAATATGAGTGCAAACAAACACTTTAACGACCAGGATTCAGGTTTTGTCACATCAGAATACCGTATTTCATG
>NZ_VOYP01000080.1:0-6378 GCF_013420235.1 Acinetobacter sp. YH01022
CCAAGCAGGCAGCTGAAATGGCGCTAGATGAGCTGGAAGCCAAATGGGGGGATAAATACGAGAAAGTCATTCGTTCATGGCGTGAAAAATGGCATTTACTCAGTGCCTATTTCAAATATCCGAAAGCAGTTAGGAAGCCGATTTATACTACCAATGCGGTTGAGGCAGTACATCGCCAATTCAGAAAACTGACCAAAACCAAAGGGGCTTTCCCGAATGAAAATAGCCTGCTGAAATTGCTGTATATTGGCATTCAACAGGCTTCTGAAAAATGGACAATGCCGGTGACAAACTGGAGGCAAACCATCACACAGTTATCGATTTACTTTGAAGGCAGGCTCGATGATATAATTAAACTCTAGCCAATTCGGCTGACACAGAATTTTGAACGCTCTCGAAATGGACTGTGCAGATGTGTTTGATTATATCAAGTATTTTACAATCGAATCAGGGGCTATTCATATCTCTATGGTATGTGCCCCTTCAAAATAAGGCTATCTCATCTCTAGGATACTGGGAGCAATCCAGTAACTATTTTTGCTTCCCATATTTTGGTTTATAACCAACATTTAATAGATGTGAAAAATATTTTTTAACATTCTCTTGATCTATTAATTCGGCTTCAATTCTTTCCTGAAAATCTTCTTGTGTTTCGCCTATTTTTCCAAACTCACGTCCAAAATCTGGATTGTCATCAATATCGCAAAGTTTTTGCGCAAAATATGAAATTTGCTTTGCTGTTAATTTATATAAATTTTCTGGAGCTTTATCACTGAGTCTTAGAACGGTATCTTTTTCAAAAAAAGTAAACTCTATATCAGTAATAGTTCTACCTTCTTTTTTCTGGGTATAAGTAACTTCAATATCAGTAAATTTATTGATTTGTTCTATAGCCACTTTTAGAACGCGCTTTTTAAAATCTCCCATTTGAGGGTATTCATCTTCTAGCAAGCCTAATTTTTCTCTAAGATCTGCAATAGGGACATACAGCTTACCTGTGGATCTCCAACGTATTAAAAGCTCGTACAGTCGAATAGCGTAAACACTGGTAAGTTGCGAAATTTGCTTAAGTTCATATCTAGTAAATTTTTCTTCAAGCTTAATGAAAAGAGGAAGGATATCAGGAGCAAATATCAACTGTACAAAAGCAGCCTCTTTCACATAACCTACTTTAGTTACCCAGCGACTTTTATAAACACCTTTTTTTCCTGTAACAGGATCTATCGCTTTATAATTAAGTCTACGTTCAAACAAATTATCACATGCTGCTTGTAATGCTTCGTATGCTGATTGTCGACCAAGCTTGAACTGTTTCATATACTCCGAGGCATGAATCGTTAGCATAGTATCAGCCGTCAATTCTGTCTCAATCTCACGGGCGGCAAGAATTGCTATTAAAATTAATCTTTGTTCTGAAAGATTTAGTGCATATGAAGCTTCAATTAAATTATTATCTTTATAAATTACATTATTGCCCATGTGTCAGTACTAAAATTTTTGATTAACAATACATGGACAATACTACTTAATGTCCACAAATGGAAGTTTTTTTTATAGAAGGAATTTGTCCATTTATGAAAGGAATTTGTCCTTTCATATAAAGGAATTTGTCCTTTCATATAAAGGAATTTGTCCTTTCATATAAAGGAATTTGTCCACTTATTGGTAGGAATCTGTCCACTTTAATTCTTTGTATTCCACTAATATCAATAGTTACAGCTGCTATATAAATAATAAATTTAAAATATATATAAAATAATAAAAAGAACCTTACTTGTGGATAACTTTTAAATTAATTATTTATCACGATAGTTGATTTTTACATGAAATCATTTTACATTACTTTAATTATTAAACTTACGTAACTTACATAAAATATGATTATATTAGTTGGTGGTGAAAAAGGTGGTGCTGGAAAAAGCTGCTTATCTCAAAATTTAGCAGTATACCTTCAAACAAAAAATAGGGATGTTCTTTTATTAGATGCAGATCCTCAAGGAACAACAACTGACTGGATAAAAGAACGTGATGATAATGATGATTTAAAAGATATTCCTTCAGTTCAAGCTTCTGGTAATATCCGTTCAGTTCTCAAAGATCTGCAAGGTAGATATCAAGATATTGTAATTGATGCCGGTGGGCAAGATTCTGAAGCTTTACGTTCTGCAATGACAATTGCTACTCATATGTTATTACCTTTTAGACCAAAACGAAGGGATTTAAAAACATTAGCACATATGGAACAAGTTTTAAAATTAGCTAAAACTGTCAATCCAGATCTTATTGCAAGAGCAATTATTACACAATGTCCAACGTTACCATCACAAGTTCAAAGAATTTTAGATGCGAAAGATGCATGTAAATCATTTGGTATAAATGCGTTAAATGCGATTACGACTAATAGAAATGTCTATGATGACGCTGATGAAAATGGCCTTTCTGTTTTTGAAGTAAATAGTGATCAAAAAGCAAAAGCAGAGATTAAAAATATAGCTAATGAATTTTTAGGAATTTAATCATGGCTGGATTAAACGGTTTAAAAAAGAAAGTTGAAATATCTCCAGAAGATCAGTTAGCAGAAGTATTCATATCTGGGGCTGAAAAAAGGGTAAGAGCTTTAGAAACCAAAGAGAAAAAATTTATTAGATGTACATTTTCTTTGAATGATGAAGTTAATCAGTTAATTGATGAACTGGTAGTTAAAAGTCAAAATGCTCGTGTTAGTAGATCAAGTATCGTTAGAATTGCATTAGAAAATTTGGCTTCAAAAAGCTCTGAAGAAATTAAAGAAATAGTTAATCAACAACTTCCGTAATAACTTATTTAAGTTACGTAACTTATGATTGTTACGTAACCTTATCTCTTATAAATTATTACTAAAATTTTTTTTTATAGATTTTTATAACTCATAAAATAACAAAGAAATAACTAGGCAACAATTCCCTTAACAACTTATTCAAGTTACGTAACTTATGATTATTACGTAATATTTTATCACACAAATAGTTCCTAAAAGCTTTCTAGTAGATTTTAAAAACTCAAATAAAATTAAAAAATGATTAGGTTCTTTGAACATTTTTTGTGCATTAAATTGGTTGTCATTTGATAAATAAGTTGTTGTTTTTATTAACTAAATTTTATGAACTTTAATGTGGTTCCGTTAATTAGACCACTCAATTCAGTTTTATAAGTGATAAATCCGCTCTAAATATTTAAATTATGCTGCCATTACTTTTAGTAAATGTTGATCATAAAATTCATTTGGTGTTGCCTTATTCAAACTTGAATGAGGACGTATCATGTTATAAAAATCCAAATATTCAGCAATTGATAGTTTCGCTTGTTTAACCGTATCGTAAGCCTTCAAATAGACTTCCTCATGCTTCACGCTGCGCCATAAACGCTCAATCATTACATTATCCATCCATCGTCCTTTCCCATCCATACTGATACGGATATTTCGCAATTTTAACTCATTCAAAAATGCCTCGCTTGTGAATTGACTGCCTTGGTCTGTATTAAACACCTCAGGACAACCATATTTCACAATTGCTTCTTGCAACGCATCTATGCAAAAGTCTGTTTCCATACTGATCGATACTCGATGAGCCAGTACTTTACGACTATGCCAATCTATAATTGCACACAGATAGACAAAGCCTTTAGCCATAGGAATGTACGTGATATCTGTACACCAGACTTGATTAGAGTGATCGATGACCATGTTTTTCAACAGATATGGGAAAATACGGTGTGCAAGATTAGGCTTACTGGTATTGGGTTTTGGATACAAGGCATGTATTCCCATCAAGCGCATTAAACGTCGGACTTTACGCCGACCTATTTGATGTCCTTGACGCTGTAGCATATCTCGTATCATTCGACTGCCCATAAATGGGTAGTCGAGATGAATTTCATCGATTAGACGCATCCAACTCAAATCAGTTGATGAAATCTCTTTGGGCTTGTAATACAACGTACTGCGATTGATTTGAATCAATTGCGATTGTTGTCGTACCGAAAGTTGATGGGTCTTATCGATCATTTTTTGCCGCTCAGCTGCCCTATTTTTCTGAGCGCACCTTCTAAAAAATCAATTTGCAATGCCTGATGTCCTATCTTGGCATGTAGAGCTTTGAGGTCAATCTCTGGTTCTTGTTGTGCTGTTGGTCGTGAAAAAATATTGACTGATTGCTCAAGCAGTTGATTTTTCCAATCGATGATTTGGTTTTGATGTAAATCGAATTGAGTAGAAAGTTCAGCGAGTGTGTGGTCGCCTTTAATTGCTGCGAGAGCAACTTTAACTTTAAACTCTGCTGAATGATTACGACGTTTTCTTCGTGTCATGGTTGACTCCAAAAACAAGCATTTCCCATGCTTATTGGGGAGTAGATTATCACTTATAGGCGTGGTCTAAAATCCTAGAACCACATCAGTCATGGTGTGAGCCATCGATTTGTACCAGTTCACCATAACAATCCCGGTTATATCGAGGCTGATATGGGCGTTTCAGGCGCTTGGAGCGAGGAATCCATAAATCGGCTGCAATCATCCAGCAACGCAGGGTTTCCACTGAAAGATCGAATCCATGAACGGTAGTGAGCTTTTCATGCGCTAAAGTGGGTCCGAAACCATGGAGTTGATCCGAAACAATATTGAGGCACTTGAGTCTGAGTTCTTCAGGAAGTTTGCAGTTGCTGGTTTGGCCACGACCAGCATGGGCTAATGCAGCTGGGCCTTGAGCTTTGTATTTCTGCAGTAAGCGTCTGATCTGACGTTCTGAAATATGAAGTAGCTGAGCAGCCTGGGATTGAGTTATGCGTTGATCGCAGATTTCCTGCAAGACCGACAATCGTTTAAGTTCTTTATCCGACATAGACACCAACATATCAAACCGTCCGCTTCGATAATCGCAAAAGCGCATATTCTAAAAGCGGACATTTTTACTTTGGAGAAACCGGACATTTCTATTTGGGGCTTACAAAATCATTTTGTATAAGCACCATTATGTTAAATGGGGATGTATTTCGTATGGTATCCCACTTATGATGAAATGGGATTTTAAATTAAAATCGTCTTATTATTTCAACATATCATCAATTATCAATAGCTTAGCGATAAATCTTTCTTTTGGGCTGTTCAAGTTGCGAACCATACCATTAAAGACAGGTGTTATCTCAAAGAGATCTAATTTACTTAAATGTTTATCTGAGTAATCCATAGGATTATAGTCATCAGGATCGATAGACTCTAAAAGTTTCTGATGTTCCTTAGCTTCAGCTTCTTGCTAATTGTAAAGATCTAAAAATTTTGGTGAATACATAGAAAAATCTATATCATTTCTAAGATCTGAATCTATACCTCTTGGATAATGATACTCATGTTTAAAATCAATCTGAGCATGACATAATAGTTGTTTTGCTAAAGCTAACTTTTCTTCTGGATTTGAAGTAAATGCAACAATTGATCCGGAAAGACTTTTAGTTAGTTTGGGTGTATTTGAAACTTCTTTTTTTTTAAATAGAGAACTAAAAAAACTCATAAAAATACTCTTTTGTATTTAAGTTAATTGGCACATTTGTTTGACTTTATCAGCAACGGCAATAGCTTGATCATTAAAAGATGATCCCCTAGTTTCTAAAGCCCCTGCATAACGTAAAAGAATTTCTATTGTCTCTTCATTTTTAAGAAATGTTTCTAGGAATGAAGGAGGTATGCCTCTAGATTTGCAAAGGGCCGTAAGTATGGCATAAAATTCTCCTACCTTATGTTGATTTTGTACCCAGGATGGATATCTAGCATTACCATTATTAACATCAACATGCGCCAGATCCTCTCTGGCTGATTTTAAATTTACTTTATTTTTAATAAAGTTGCTAAAAATAATAAAAACAATAAAAGCTAATACCAGAAAAAATAGAAATTCCATACAAGTTCCTAATTATACTAAAAATATTAAGGATAATATTTGATACATGATAAAATATAAATGTAAATATTTCCTAAGATTAACATAATACATGTTATACGAAATTAAACTGTTAGAACCCATTTAAAGTGTCTATATTCTCACCAATAAAAATGTCTGGTTTATGATGGTTTTTATCACCATGGACTGTATATAAAATATAGATGCTGATCACTATGTCTGATAAAGAAATTCAACGTCTTGCAGTTCTGCAAGACGTTAGAGATCATCGTATTACCCAGGTCCGTGCTGCTGAAATCCTGAATCTTTCCACCCGTCAAATGGCACTGTTGCAAATAGAGATTTGAGTCGATGATGTTCCCTTTAAAAAGTACTTAGAGACCGAAAACCCTGTTGATTAGACACACTTCACCCTGAGGCTGACCATAATAAAATGACGATGCTTGTCC
>NZ_VOYP01000081.1:0-5199 GCF_013420235.1 Acinetobacter sp. YH01022
AAGTCTTATGCGCATCTATCAATCACCATACCTGATATTCTGCTCAACCTTTCGATTGTAGCTGATACCAGGAACACACTTGAACCCATCACACTTCTGTGATAGACCAATCACCCGGTAACACCGTGGACATCGACCCAATTTCTTGGCTCTACGTCTCTTGGCGTACGTCGACAGACCTACCTCAGGGGGCTCTAATTTACTAATTATCACACTAGCTATGTCATCATACTCACGCCTTGGCCCTAAGCCATAGTGACGCTTGAACACACCAACCAGCACCTTCCTCAACACCTTTGAACTAAGCCTCATTGCCGCTTGTTATTCGCATTGTTGTGATCCCGAATTAACTCTGGCCCAAGTCTGCCCCCGGTAATCTCCACGCTGGTGTTCGCATACGTCTCGTTCCGGTTAGCCCTCCTCAAAGCGATGTCTTTGTGGGTGTCATGTGCAATCTTCTCCTGCGGTGTTGGCAGCCTGATTAAGCCCTCCAACGGCTGGATAGCCGCTGGATTCTCGACATAGTCGAAGAAATCAAATGCCGCAAATCTCTCAGTCTTCTGGAACCCCATTGCCTGCCAATCTGAGGGTGGATCATCGTGCACTAGCATGTGATTCCACACGATTGGTGCGTACAGTCTGCACACTCTTCTTAAAGTATTCGCATCTCTCTTCATGACCGCAAGCACAGAATCGGCAGTTATCGCTCCCCCAGGGTACTCGAACGTGCCTCTCGGGTCTAGAAACACAGAACTGCTCGTGCTCTTACAGTAGATCACAGCTTGAATGATGATCATGGAGACGAACTCTGTAGGTACGCCCAAACCCTCAATCGCCACGGTAACTCTTGCCATATCCTCAGGTGTGGCGAGGTTATTGGAGACTGCTCTCGGCTTCAGTTTGTACAGCATGTCTATGGAAGGTCGACTGTAAATGTTCCCGGGGTCGTACCTCATGTCCTCAGTGGGCTGCAAGTTCGGCCTGCCTATCTCGAAACTAGCATTCGTGATTCTAGAGGAGCTCCTTTCTGCACGCAAGGTTTCTAGCAGCTTCATTATCCTACTTTCCATGAATTGCTCCGAGTTGCCTGTTTCTTGCGCACCGCCTGTTGGTGCGGCTTGGGGCTTAGGCGTAGGGATGCTTGAAGTAGCGACATCCATAGATTTTCCCTTCTTGTCGTCAGCCATTGTTTATTCAGATCACCGCCCAACAACCTAAGGGCCTACCAGTGATTGGCGGGCTTAAGGTTCTTAGCGTATTCAATAAAACTTTCGGTGAACTCACACCCAATGATTTTCACAGATTCCCCTGTAATCACCACAGTACAACCCTGTCTGCTTTTTGGAGCTTTCAAAGCCAATTCACACCCGAGGAAAGTTACCACAATGATTGCAAAGTACAAAGCTAGGCGTGGAAGTTCGAGCATTGAGCACACCTCTTGCTATCAACCCAGTGTGAGATCGCAATCAGGGCAATCAAGAACAGCACAATGGACCAAGGACTGAAGGCACTCTGAGACAATTTTTCAATGGAATTCAATCCCTTTGGGCTGCAGTAGGCAATTTGTTTTGTGCCGTCCCGGTAGAAGCCCCCGTGTGGGAGTGAGTGGATATTATCCCCTACAGATGGTAAGGTGCTACGAGTGCTCAGATGTACAATTGCAGACAAAGCAACACCTACACAAGCACAGAAAAGTACTTTGGTGTAATCAGGCGGCGGTGAAAGTGGCATCTGGAGTTAGTATCAACAATTTGCTTCGATGCCTGGTCATGCACTGATACGCAGCTACCCTGTTTGAACTTAGATTACTCTCACCACTCACGAATGTAACTTTCTCAAAAGTTTGCCCCACTATCTCAGTATAGTGCTTGCACTCAACGTGGTGTGCTCTCAGTAAGCACCCTACTTCTTGCTCGAAGTAAACCACCTGCTCTACCGGATCCACTTGGTAGATATTGGCCACAGCGACTTCGTCGTCTGCTTCCGCAACAACATCAAAGCCCAACTCACGAAGGAATAGGGCTGTGCTCCGCCCAAACCGCTTACTTCTGTTGCAAGTGTAATCTGCGCTCCGGACCACTTTTGTGTTGGATTGAATCGGATCACCAAATACAGCAAATAGATTATCCGGTAAGCTCTCTAGCAGAGTATATTCATCCAAGATCACGAACTTACCTTCATCCACCACACCTTCGAATTTCCTAATCCAGCGCCCGCTAAGGTGAGGCTCGTCCTCCACTCCAGCGGTGTATGCAACGAATCTTGAGTCAAGTTTGATCAACTCGCGGATGAGGCTTGTTTTACCGGCACCAGGCACGCAGTGCACAACTATTGGAGATGACAGTTTACTATGAATCCTAGTGAAGCTATATTTATTCAACAAATCTACCAGCACATCCATTAACAATCCTAAAGCTAAGACCTAAGCTAACATCTCAAACATTTGCGTTACTGAAAACTTCAACAACGTTGGACCTACAGTGATGCTTATTTTTCACAATTATCCTCACGCAGTTGTAGAAGGCTTCCAGCTCCTCCTCATCCATTCGGTTCACAGCACGTTCTCCTAATTTGTACGCAAAGGCAACTTCGATGGCATAATTATCTATACAGTTCCGCAGATTATTTGTCTCTTTTGCAATGCACATGCGCTCGAGGACCAACTGAGGTTTTTTGTAAATTCCATCAGCGCACAAATTCCACCCGCAGAAGGTGGGCTTTGAAGTGTGCTGCACTTTTGCTTTTAACTTCAACTTACCCAGAAAAGCCTCATGCGCCCTGCTGACCTGCAACCTCTTGGATGAGCACATATCGTCACCTGCAAAGCATATGTACTCATTACCCTTTATCTCATACCTCATGAAGGTGAACAGCATGTTTGCCATAGTATTGAACAGG
Source organism: Acinetobacter sp. YH01022 (assembly GCF_013420235.1). NCBI lineage: Bacteria > Pseudomonadati > Pseudomonadota > Gammaproteobacteria > Moraxellales > Moraxellaceae > Acinetobacter > Acinetobacter sp. YH01022. The sequence continues at coordinate 2,899 of NZ_VOYP01000081.1, forward strand.
AAGGTACTGGCCTCGCCCGAGAACCTCATTATCGCAAAGTTGCCTAGCTTAGATCCTAGATGTGTCTTGATGTACTGGTAATCAGCTATCAAGTCCCGGGGCAGTCCCAAGTACTTCATTATTTCTATCTCAAAAGCCATGATGTACTGGTCCTGCGAAGCATCAAATGCTTCATAGTCGGACTCTGTGCAACAGCCCTCAAACTGCCCTTCAATGACCCAATTGTTTAGCTCATCAAGCCCCTTTCCAGAGTGAATGTAATACTTCTTGGGCAGAACCTCATGCAGCTTCTTTTCGATGTACCGCATGTACGGAGCAAATCTGCATAGCACTGCATGTTGGAAACACACGATTGTTTGTGCCGCCTTGGCATCCCTGAACCTATTATCAAATTTAGTGCATATTTGGCTCTTAGAAAAGATCTGCCCAATATCCACTAACCAATCCCTGCAGGACCTGCCACTGTGGTTCTCAATTGTAGCTGCACTCTTGCTGGTTTTCTTCAGTTCAAATTCATGTTTAGCTTGGGCCATCAGCTCTGTGTTGTGCTCCCGCCTCAACGGCACTTTCTTCAGAAATATCTCCATCAAATACCTGCCGTAGTTCGATGCCTCATGCAGCTTGGCTTTTTCCTTGGCCGGGCTCGAGAATCTCAACCTTTTCTTTACTGCCATGATGAAAGTAACGGTGTCATTTGCTCTGTGTCTGGGGTAAATAGTTTCAAAACGCTCACAGGCGTTGGTCAGTTGCATCCCCTTGTTCTTACTATGTTCATCTGTGAACTGCTCTGAAACCAGCATGCCCATTCTTTTCTCACGAGCTTCTTTTGCGAGGATTTTGTGCACCCACCTTGCGCGCACAGATTCTAGTTCACACTGCGGTAGATGCGTTTTGAACCACTCCTCTTGCATCACCTCTGCAAGCTCCTCCGCTTCCTCCACATCAGGCATCTGCAACAAGTCAATCATCGTCTTGAGCCATGGGTCGCCCTGCAATTTCTCTTCCATGATCCCTTCATCTTTGCAGAGGGAGGGGTAGAACACCTCTTGAAATATTGGCTTTCCAGGGAGCAGCTTTAAGAGATCCTCCTTCTTTGATCTCCCTGTAAGAAAACCCCCCAAGCTACGTTGGGAATAACCCATAATCAGACCCTCCATCCCCAGACCCGTTGCATTTATGATGTAGAGACCCCGCCTTGCACGACTTAGCGCAGTTAGCCAACGTCTCTCACTAGCAGCGGCGGAAGCCCGTGTGATGAGCAATGTGGCATAATTGAAGGTAGACCCCGTTGATTCGCCGAATGTGAGCACATTGGCATCCATGGAGCTATAGCACTTGACAAGCTTCTTCTCTTCAAAGGAGGAAACGAGGAATACTTCTTTGTACTTCTCCTCCACCTCGGCCAGTCGCTCAATCCCCTCTCTTAGAACATACAGATCCTCCTCATCCTCTTCATTGAAGTTCAGAAAACTACATGGTAGCCTATCCCTGAATTTTGGGTTGAGGAATCTGTAGCTACCCACTGTGTACCTATACTCTGAGCGATCCAAAAGTCTCATGATGTCTGTCTGACTATCACTGAAGACAGCTCTGTCCTGCTCATTGTCATACTCGCTCTGACACGGGTCGCCAATCAAAAATAAGTGTGCTGTGGGTGGCACTATGCAACAGACTAGGTCGAGATAGCCAGGTGGATAGAGTTGGATCTCGTCAAAAAGGAGTGCTTCACCTTTCTCAACTGTGAAAGCTGTGTGTAAGAACGCCTCGAACGTCCGAACGGACCAGTTTTCAGCGCCCACCAGCGTACTTTCGCCCTTGGCCCTCCCCAGGCCCATCATGCTTTTGAAGGAATCCGCCAGCACCTTGCGTGGCGACACATACGTGACCTTTTTGCCCGAGCATTTGCCCATGAATTTCTTGAAGAGGGTACTCTTTCCAGCTCCGAAGGTGCCCATAATAACATGTACTCGCGCACAACGAGGGACCTCCACATCAGTGCCAGTAGGCATTAGACTTCTTTTTCCATCAAAAAGTTCTGAGCTGAAAGCCCCAGTTCGTCCCTCAAGCAAACACTCCGCGAGTACTCTCGCGCGCGTAGCGCTAATTTCGTAGACCAGAGAGGTCCCAGCCATCGCCAGTTCATTCACGGCTCTTTGATCCACCTCCCTACACTTCTTGTGCCCCATCAGCAATTCGGCGCTTGGTGTTCTCTTCCTCTCTAGGTACTCGAGGTGATCATCCGTCGCTGAGAACGATTTGACCACTTTCCCCTGCTCATTTAAAACAAACTGCTCATTACCT
>NZ_VOYP01000008.1:0-107808 GCF_013420235.1 Acinetobacter sp. YH01022
CAACGACTGACAAGGTTGGCATTAATACTATGTTGCAGTGCGACCGAAGCGATCGAGGTATTAGGATTTTTACAGGCATTGACAATACTGAGTTTGAATTCTTTGCTGTATGTTCTGCGTTTTTTAGCAACAGGAGGTGTTGCTGAATATATATCCATGTTCATGGATTAAGTCCCCACTTGTTTTTAGGTGGGAACTAAATTAAGGCTTATAGGATCGCTTGGTAAGGCTGTGTTAGCCGGATGCTTACTTCAGCTGTAGATTTTATTCATCTATATACAGAAAATCAGGTTTATATTGTGCATAGGCTTGCTCGGAAGGCGCAGGTAAATGACCTTGAGTGACCGTTCCCAAACGTAAACGAATAATTTCAGGCAAATCGACCCGATAAGAATAAATTGGACTACCACATTCCTGACAAAAAACCCGTGCTTTATTCGGACTATGGAAATATTCTTTTAAAAATTTAAGTCCAGTGGTAATTTCAAATTTTGATTGCTGTAACGGACTGTTCCAGGCAAAGATTGAGCCTTGCGCCATTTGACAACCCTTACAGTAACAGATGATGGTTTTTTCAATTTCACCCTGATAACGATATTTCACCCTTCCACATAAGCATTGACCTTCTAGCATGTGTTACTCCTTGTTTTTATTATCACTGCAACATAATCATATGCAACTAAATTCTGAGCTGTCGCTCTTTTTGCATTTCCTGAATCCGTACTTTTAATTTTGCAGCTAACACAGCATTATCTTTAGCCAAGCGCTGTGCATGTAATAAAGACTTAATCGCATTTTCTTCCGAACCCGACCAGTATTCTACTTCTGCCCGATAACGCAGCACATTCACCGTTCTAAACGGTGACAACCGGTCTATATTGGCCGCTTGCTGCATCAGGCGCCAAGCCTGAATATCACGCGGATTTTTATTGATAAAGCGTTGGATCAGACTGAAAGCTTGTACAGGCTCTTTTTGACGGATATAAACTTCTGCCAGTTTAAAAGCCAAAGCCCTGTTTTCCGGCATAATTCGTGCGGCTGACTGAATCGCCTGATAGGCTTGCTCGGTTTTGTTTTGCCCCAAATAAATATCGGTTTGAATCAAAACCAACAAATTATTTAAGCGTTGCTGTGCCTTTGCCTGATCTAAAACTTGCTGAGCTAAAACATAATCGCCTTGTTTTAGATAAAAAGCAGCCAATGCCAGCTGGCCGGAAAAATTATTGCGATTCGCCAAAACCTGAAGTTGTTGCTCTGTGGTCTGGTTAGAAATGACCTTGCTGTACCACTTCAGTATTTCAAAATCTTCATCATGCAAGCTTGATTTTACCAGAGGGAATTGATTGGCTCTTAAACGCGCCTCGCTCATCCGTTCTGTACTGAGTGGATGGGTGAGCCAGAAATCAGGCAAGAAACTGACCTTGCTGGTTGCCCTATCCATGACTTCAAAAAAGTCCGCCATACTTTGCGGATTATAGCCTGCGCTATACATATACTGCATGCCAATCCGGTCTGCTTCACGTTCCTGGTTACGGCTATAGTTCAGCTGTTTATCCATCAATGCCGCCTGAGAACCCAGCATGACTGCAGTTCCAGCATCCCCATCAGCTTGAGAAGCAATTAGCGCGCCAACCAGTAATCCTGCCACAGTTAACAGGCCCTGCCCCTTAAACGCCTCTTGTGAGCGACTGTAATGACGCTGTGACACATGGGCCACTTCATGCGCCATCACCCCAGCCACTTCATCCATATTTCGGGCAGAAGTGATTAAGCCCGTATTGATGGCAAATAATCCACCCGGAACGGCAAAAGCATTGATTTGAGGATCATCGATAATCACCAGCCCTATGGGCTGACCCAGCTGGGTCTGGCTTAAAATATGTGAAAATACACTCCCCAACTGATCTTCCAGCCACGGATTTTGCAAGACAGGCATTTGGTGCTGGACTTCACGAAAGACCTTTTCACCAATCATTTTTTCTTTTTGCTGGTCAATCAGACCAACACCACTACCAATTTCAGGAACATTAAATTGTGAGGTTAAATTGAGATTTGCACTGTGCGTTAATGTGATTGCTGAAATCAAAGTCAGGTTACACGCCCATAAAAACCGTTTCAATGTGATGTTCTCAAACTGCTTTTTTCAATTCACCTGACTATAACATTGAAAATTGGAGCAATTTGCAATGAAGTGTTATCAAAGTTTAAGTAAAGGCAGGATTCACCAGATAAGGCGGTGTACGGCCTTCCAGCACATCCACCAGGTTACAATAGGCCAGCTCAGCCATTTTTTTACGCGTTTCAGCAGTCGCAGAACCGACATGCGGCATAGTCACCACATTTTCCAGAGCAAAAAGTTCTGATTCCTGCAAAGGCTCTTTTACATAAACATCCAGTCCAGCAGCAAAAATTTTGCCGGCTTTAAGTGTATTAATGAGTGCCTGCTCATCCACCACAGAACCACGGGCAATATTGACAAAAACTGCATGCGACTGCATTTGATCGAACTCGTGCTGCCCAATCAAGGCCTGAGATTCAGCATTGAGATCAACAGCAACCACTACAAAATCAGACTGCTGCAACAACTCATCCAAAGCACAATAACGGGCATTTAAAGGCTGCGCCAGTTCAAGTTTTTCACGGCGGTTATGGTAAAGAATGTTCATGTTAAAACCATAAAAGCCACGGCGTGCAATCGCAGCACCGATATTGCCCAAACCGATGATCCCCAAAGTTTTACCAAAAACATCCTGCCCGAATTGCGCCGTCCCCACAGTGCGTTGCCATTTACCCTGCTTGGTCCACTGATCCAGAGTCGGAACTTTACGTGCTGCGCTCATCAGCAGACTAAACGCCAAATCGGCAGTGCTTTCGGTTAATACATGCGGGGTATTAGATAACCAGATTTTTTGCTGGTTTAAATAGGACAGATCGTAATTGTCATAACCCACACTGACACTGGAAATAATTTTAAGCTGTTGCGCAGTTGCTAGATTATTTTCATTCAATAACCGCCCTGCACCAATCATTGCATCGGCATCTTTAACTTGCTCAAGAATCTGTTGGTTGACATCCCCCTGTTTCGGGTTAATGATGACCACCTGATATTGCTGTTGCAAGCGCTGAAGGATATCCTGATCTAACTGGCTAAAAACCACGACTTTCTTGTTCATGTTCTATCCGTGTTTTGAGACGATTTTTGCATAAACTGCCACAAGCGTTTTTTTAACAGGGGCTGAGTCAGCATTTCCTGCAAACCCGCCAGATTGATGCTTTTTGAATGTTTTAAATAAGCACTCTGCCCCAGAAAAATAATATTTTTATCTGCACTGATTGCATCTAAAAAGCCTTGTACATAACTTTCCGCACCGTGACCATCCTGAAAATTCATTAAAGGAAATGGCCACTGCAATTCATTATATTCACCCGATACTGCATGTTGTATATTATGCCAAAGTTGCTGCTGCTCAGCGGTGATTTCTGTTGTGTCCACTACAATTACACAGTGTGACAAAGCCAATGCTTGCAGCTGAAAAGGGGAAATTTGCTGTGCCGGACGTGTTGCTATCCCCTCGGCGACAATGTCAATTTTTTCTTCTACTGCTGCAATTGGAGAGATTAAAGACTCGGTGCGTTCAGGCTCTTGCCTTTGGTCTGCTTTAAGGGCTAGTGGTAGTACGGCTGGTGCTTTTGCCAGCACAATTTCAGTCTGATATTCAGCTGCTGCCTGATCTCGCCACAGCGATGAAGATAGCATTTTTTGACATACAACATCCCGAGGAACCCAGATATCGATTCCTAAAGTTGCCAATATGTCACGCTGATGCCCTATCATCTTTTTTCATCACCAATTGAATAGTGGATATTCTAACGAGATTAGCGATTTTTTGCTGAGCTTTTATTGAATCATCCGGCATTTTGTCGTATGGGGATTAGACGATCATCAAACTGTTTTTCTTCTGCATCAACTCGACAATTTCATCGGTTTCAAAACCAAAACGCCAATACAACAGCTCCAGAACATCCAGTTCATCTTGGGTAATAATACGATCATTCCACAAACATAATTCTGCAATGCCTAAAATACTCAGACGGTCACGCAGTAGTAAACCCGCAATATCATTCAGAATTTCTGCTAAATCAATCGGCTCGTCCGAAATTTCAGCATAAATTTCCAGTTCTTTTACAGTTAATACCCGTTTCAGGATTTTTTCACGCACATCAAGCTGATTGTGGCTATTAATTTGCTGCACATGCAATAAGGCATCAATCAAACGCACAATATGCGGTTTCACCTCATCCAAAGACGTTGGAGTATGAATCGGTAAAAGATTCAATTCATGTTTCACATATTCAAGCAATAAAGCATCCAATAAACCAATTTCACCATCTTCCTGAATAATTCGCGCCAGTTTCATCAAAAACTGGCGTGCAATGGTCGCCGGCATAGAGCCAATATTTTTACATGCCTCGCGAAAGATCGAGATATGAACCCGTCCATCTAAATGCAGTAATGAATCCACGATGGCGCGGCTGACTTCGGCTTCAGCCGGAATAAATTCACGGTACTGCCGAATCATTAAAATGGCCACCATCACTTCTCGCGAACCCGTAGCAGTCTGCAATGCACGCTGGATTAATTCAGGACGCTGCATATTGTTTCGAATTTCTGGATTTAAGGGTTTAATGGCATCCTTCAGGGCAAAACTGATTGGTGATAGGCGCAGCAATGGCAAGGGTTGCGGGGAACTCCAGGGTATATAAACTTCACTGTTCAGCTCCTCAAGCGAACGGAACAGGCTAAATAAGGGCTGATTGCGCAATTTCTTCAAATTTTCGAGCTGTAAATCCTGCACCAGACCAGGATTCAACTCATAAATACGTTGATCGATACGCGGATGAATATTCATCCAGTTCTGTGGACCTAAAGAATTGGCAAAACACATATGTGAAATGGATTCTGCATATTCACTATGAATTTGTGATCCTGAATGATGTACATGAATTCTCAATAAGGTTTGCACATTGGCATCATTTTGAATCAGACGCCTGGTTTTTTGATCATTCTTAAAAGTGCGACTACCGAGTGAAATATATTTAATAAAACGGGTAATCAAAACCCCTAAACTCCCAACCAACCAGATCAGCCCACCCATAGCTACAAAGAAAGTCGCAAGTTTATGCCTATATGCCCGACCATGCTTGGTAAAGCCTAATTTGGCAATTTTACTGCCCCACTGGCTCAAAGTCGTCAGGCTGCTGTAAAGAATTTTTAGACGCGTATTTTCAGCTGTTTCACCCGATAAAATTTTATTGAATTCATGACTTAACAGACCATAAAGTTCCAGTTCATCCAGATTCTGCAAAGCACCCCAAGTTAAAATGATCACAATATCACGTGGATAAAATCCGGCTGTCAGTGCATTTACCCCAACTTCATCAGGCAACACATATACCGTAGGTGTATCAATTAAAAAGGTTTCAGCCAGCTGTTCGGTAATTTTTAGGGCTATACTTTCTTCAGGAATACTTTCGATTAAGTTTAAACGACGAGCTCCCATCTGTTTCGCCAGTGAATGCCCACCAGAACGAAAAACATAGAACTCATACCCTATAGAAACAGCCATCACACTCAGTAATAAAGCAATCAAATAGGGACTTAACACATGCCAGAAGATGGATTGAGTTTGATCAAAATAAAAAACATTCAACCCCAAAATGGTATTTAAAATAAATAATGTCAGCAACACCGCGAGTACACAGATACTTGCAGACCAAATCATATTTTTGTTTTGAATAAAAGAATAACCCGCACTCTTCAATGTAAAGTTCCTTTATTACATTGTATTTATTTACTCATCATAAATTAAAAAAGCGGGAATTTCCCGCTTTTCATCGCATCCAAGAAGAATTTATTCTTCTTTCACGCCAGTCAAGTCCACTGACGCCGCATCAATATTGACATCAATATAACCGTCTTGAGCTTTTTTAGCAGAGTCATTACGCTTGCTTTCCAGTTCCTCCAGATAAGCTTCATCGATACCGCCCGCTACATACACACCATCAAACACCGAACAGTCAAATTCCTGTAATGCTGGTACCTTGTTGGTACGAACTGCGCCTTTTAGATCTTCCAGGTCCTGGAAGATCAAACGGTCTGCACCAATAATTTCACGGATTTCTTCAACACTGCGGTTTGAGGCAATCAGTTCCGCTTTTGCTGGCATATCAATACCGTACACGTTTGGATATTTTACCATTGGTGCAGCCGAAGCAAAGAATACTTTTTTCGCCCCGGAATCACGTGCCATTTGAATAATTTCGTTACAGGTGGTACCACGTACAATCGAGTCATCCACCAGTAAAACGTTTTTGCCTCTAAACTCCAGTTCAACTGGGTTTAGCTTTTGACGTACCGATTTCTCGCGTTGCTGCTGACCCGGCATAATAAAGGTACGTCCGATATAACGGTTTTTCACAAAACCTTCACGGAATTTAACACCCAAACTATTTGCCAGTTCCAAAGCAGAAGTACGAGAAGTATCCGGAATTGGAATCACCACGTCGATGTCGTGCTCATCACCCCATTCACGGATAATTTTGCTGGCAAGCTTTTCGCCCATTTTTAAACGTGCTTTATACACTGAAATGCCGTCAATGATGGCATCTGGACGTGCGAAATACACATATTCAAAGATACAAGGACGATATTCAGGATTTTCAGCACATTGCTTACTAAACAGCTCACCCTTTGAAGTAATCAAAATGGCTTCGCCCGGTTCAATATCACGTTCAACTTTAAAGCCTAAAGCGGTAATCGCTACAGACTCGGAAGCAATGATATATTCAAGGCCTTTTTCCGTTTCACGAGAACCATAAATCAATGGACGAATGCCATTTGGGTCGCGGAAACCCACCAGACCATGTCCGGTAATCATGGCAACTACACCATAAGCACCTTTACAGCGCTCATGTACACGTGTCACCGCATTGAATATATCTTCCGGCGACGGATTCAACTCGCCACTTTTCTGCATTTCATGAGCAAAAACGTTTAACAGTACTTCAGAATCCGAATCGGTATTCATGTGACGAAGATCTGTTTTAAACAAATCTTCATGAATTTCTTCAGCATTAGTCAAGTTACCGTTATGCGCCAGGGTAATTCCGTAAGGCGAGTTCACGTAAAATGGCTGTGCTTCTGCACTGCTCGAAGAACCCGCTGTCGGATAACGCACATGACCAATACCGTAATTCCCTAGCAGTGCACGCATGTGACGCGTATGGAAGACATCTCGTACCATACCGTTGTCTTTACGCAGGAATAGCCGCCCTTTATGACAGGTTACTATTCCGGCTGCATCCTGACCACGATGCTGTAACATCGTTAATGCATCAAACAACATTTGGTTAACGGGTGACTTACCAGCTATACCAACTACTCCACACATAGCAACCTCGCAAACAAGCTAGGATTAATAAAAAGGATTATTTGTTGATTCGCCTGTACGCGCTGCATGCTTCTGCGTTTTTTCAGACGATGAGTCGGAAGATGACGCTGCGTCTTCAGACTTGATATGAGCAAGTGCCCCTTGCGCCGCTTCTTTAGAAAGTTCGGTCGCCCAAGGCGCATACGGAATAAGGAGTTGTACAAATTTAGACTGTTTCCAGTGCGGAGAACTTTCCACCCAGGGACCCAGGCCCTGCATGGTGATGAGTACAATCAATAAACCTTTTAAAGAGCCAAAAGCACCACCTGCCAAACGGTTCAATGGGCCGAGTTTCAGGCTCTTCAATACTTTGTTCAGAAATGCGGTGACAATCCAGGTTAACACCACCATGACCAATACAATAAATGCAAAAGCTGCTATTTTTTGTACCACTGGATCTCCACTGAGCGAGACCATCGAAGGTGCCAGGATGGCTGCGTATTTTGCACCGATGACCAGCGCAAGAACCCATCCTACCAAGTTCGCAAAGGCTGAAACCAATCCTTGTCGCAAACCGTTGAGCCCTCCAATGAGCAAGATAATCAGTATAAAGATATCCAGTGTATTCATGGTGTGTTTAAAGCATCAATACAATCTTTAATCAGGGCTGGACCTGTATATATGAGGCCACTATAAATTTGTACAAGACTGGCACCGGCCTGTTGTTTCGCAATGGCCTGTTCGCCCGACAAAATTCCGCCTACCCCGATCAATGGAATCTGACCTTTTAATACTTTAGCAAAAGCAGCAAGACAAGCGGTACTTTTTTCAAATACAGGCGCACCGGACAAACCACCCGCTTCGTTGCCATATTTCAGGTTTTCCACCCCTTCACGTGACAAGGTGGTATTGGTCACAATCAAACCATCAATTTTAAACTGGAGCAATTGTTTCGCAATGAACTGGATATCTTCGTCGGTCAGATCAGGAGCAACTTTAAGCACTAAAGGCACATAATGCTGATACTCTTCCGCCAGTTCAAGCTGACGTTTTTTCAAGGTTTGCAGCAATTCTGTTAATGCATCGCCGCTTTGCAGGCTGCGCAAGTTTTTAGTATTTGGTGAGGAAATATTAACCGTGATATAGGAAGCGTAGTTATAGACTTTTTCCAGACAGATCAGATAATCATCCACAGCATTTTCAACCGGGGTATCGGCATTTTTACCAATATTAATACCCAAAATACCTTTGAATTTTGCTGCCTTGACATTTTCAATCAGCTTGTCTACACCGTCATTATTAAATCCCATACGGTTAATAATGGCCTTGGCTTCAGGCAAACGGAATAAACGGGGATGTGGATTGCCCGATTGGGGACGTGGTGTAATGGTTCCAATTTCAATAAAACCAAAGCCCAGCCCAGCCAGAGCATCAATATAAGCGCCATTTTTGTCCAGACCAGCTGCCAAACCTACCGGATTGGAAAATTCAATTCCCATACAGGTCACAGGTTTGGACGCTACGTTTTGACGCATCATGCCCATGCGATGAGCTGATTTCAATAACGATAGTGTGAGCTCATGTGCACGCTCTGGTGCTAAAGAAAACAACAAAGGGCGGGCAAGAGAATACAACATATCTATAAAAGTCTACTGCTTTTTAAGTCGGCATATTATAGGCATAGCCCGCAGAAAACACCATGCTTCACAGATCTTTATTTTTACCCTTTATTGCACTGTCGCTGTTAATTTAATCTGACCAGCATCAGAAATTAGTTCTATTTTCTCAAGGCTTAGACCCATTTGTACTAATTGGGTTAAAAAATTTGCCAAGATGGCATAATTTTCATGTGCCGCAACAATCTGGATTTGCTCACCCGTTTGCTGGGAAGCCACCGATAATCCCTGCTGCTGGGCAACACGCTGAACCTTTTCTGCAGCAGTTAACTGCACATCATCTGCAGGTTTCATGGTGACTGCATTACTTTGCATCCATACAATCATATCCTTAAGATCATTGACCCGATTCTGCTGTTTATTCGCAGCGGCATGCATATACCAGAGTGCCGAACCAATAACCGCAATCACAACAAAAATAGTGGTAAAGATCACCATATAACGTTCACGTTGCGATAACTGATCCAGATAATCCGTGACTCTTTCAATGAATTGATCAATCGAGTTTTGCAGTTTTTCTGATGTATTCATTATTGTATTTTCACCAATCCAATTGCACCTGCACCATTGGGCTGAACAGTGCCTAATTCTGCCTTAAAGCCTTGCTGATTCAGCTGCTGGATTAAATTTTGCAGCACAGTCGATGAGTTTGCTTTCAGCTCCATGTTTAAGGCCGAAGCCTCGTAGTGGATACGATTCGCCACAATCTGATTTTGCATGAGCACCGGGCCAATACGACTAAGTAACTGCAAGGCTTGGGTATTGGCGCTTTTATTCAAGCGCACATGACTTTCAAACTGGCTTTTTAAATTCTGTTCGGTGACACGGCTACTCTGTCCAAACCAGTATTTATACTGATCAATCGCTTGCAACGCAGTCTGGTCTGCCACTTTTTTATATTTATACCAGCATGTTGCATCATAGCCAAACTGGACAACAATAGCAGCAACCAAGACAGCAGCACAGGCTTTCCAATAACCGGACATAGCCTGACTGTTTTTAGCTTTAGGTAGAATATTAAAAGGATGAAGTCGCGCTTTTTTTAATACCGGTATTTCATAATGGAAAGATTCAATCTGTTCCTGCGTCACCATGGCTTCAAGGCTTTGCATTTGTTCAGCGGTAAAATTACTGATTTTATAAGATTGCCCCGAAGGCTGATAATCTAAAAACAGTGCCAGATCATCCACCGAATTGCCCATAAATTCACTTTCACGCACCAGCAAGCGCCCGGACAGGTTCGCAATGATGATCTGCCCCACTTCTGGAGCTGGTAAAATGAGAAAATCGGGCAATAAGGAAGCAACTTTAACCGGGATTAAGTTCAAAGCATGTTGCAAGGTTTCAACCGTACTATTTGCCACACCCAAAATGATTAACTGATCGGGATTTTGAAAATGATGCAATATTTTCATGGAATCGATGGGCAAAAGCACAAATTCTTCTAATAAATATTTAACCCCATCCGTACCCAATTTCTTGTACTGGGGCCTGGATAGACTCTGTTGCAGCATTTGTACATCACGACTGGGAAAAAATACCACAGCTTCTTGTCCATGATAGCCTTGAATATCTTGAATTAATTGTTCAAGACTAAAGGCCTGAGACCAACTCTCTCCAGTTGACCAGTGCCAAACCCCATTGGCTTCAGGCATCCATAAATACAACATCAATATTTTTCTGCCGTTTTAATTAATATTCTATACATTTGGAATAAAACTTTTTAACTGTGTTGATAATCCTGTTGCAATCACTGCTTGTTCATATATCCGCGCTTCAGCCAGAGCATACGGATGAAAAGGTTCTGCGGTCAACAATGATGCCATATGCGCCACTACATTCATATGACACACCACCACAATAGACTCATAAGGAAGCTGAGACAGCCAGTCTACTGCCAATTTTGCATCATCATCCGGCTTAATCTTATTGCACACCAGTACGGGTACATCACGAAAATAATGTTGTAAATGTGCCAGGGTTTCCTGCGCACGCAATAAAGGACTCACCACAAAAGCATCAGGACGAATGATATCCTTTAAATATTCTGCAGTGAGTTGGGCCTGCGCATGTCCACGCTCGGTCAAAGGACGCTTATCATCATTGCCATGCACCGCTGGAGCGGCTTCACCATGACGGACTAAGGTAAGTTGCATAAAAAATTCCTTATTTTCAAATATGCATCAATTATAACCAAGCTTTATGAACGCAATAATATGATTTAAAATTACACTTCATTGTGAGGTAAAACAAATTCCACATCACTACGATGACCATTTTTCATAAGTGAAAGTGCAATACTTAAAGGCGGTGCACCTTCAAAAATCACATCATATAATGCACTGGTAATGGGCATATAGACACCTAATTCTTCCGAACGGCTACGCACTTGCACAATGGTATTGATCCCTTCAGCAGTTTGGCCCAATTCTCTGGTGGCCTGCTCCAGGGTCTTGCCTGAACCTAAGGCAAAACCCACCTGATAGTTACGGCTGAGCGGACTATTACAGGTTGCAAACAAGTCACCCACGCCAGACAATCCCAGGAAAGTCAGCGGGTTTGCACCCAGTTTCACCGCAAAACGGCTCATTTCTGCCAGTGCACGGGTTAAAATCATGCTCTTGGTGTTTTCACCCACCTTATAAGCCGCAGCCATACCCATGGCAACAGCATAGATATTTTTTAACGCCCCGCCCAGCTCCACACCATGCACATCATCGCTACCAAAAACACGGAACAATGCGCTATGCAACGCTTGCTGTACGGCATAACGCACCAGTTCCGATTGGCTGGCAATCACCGTTCCCGCAGGTTGCCCGGCCATAATTTCCTTGGCCAGATTCGGTCCTGAAAGGACACCATAGGGAACCTGAGGCAATTCTTCACGAATGATATCGCTCATGAAATGAAAAGTTTTTGCCTCAATGCCTTTGGTTAAGGAAATCACCGCCTGCGAACTAATAAAAGGCTTAATTTGTTTCAGTACATCGCGAAAAGAATGGCTAGGAATAGCCACCAAAATAATGTCACGATTACAGACAGCTGTTTCTAAATCCGATACCGCTTTTAAACCCGGCTCCAAAACAAAATCGGGTAAATAGCGTTTATTGATATGGATCTGATTAATTTCTGCTGCCGCTGCCTCATCACGAATCCAGATCATGGTATCACAACCATTGCGTACAGCAGTATTGGCCATTGCCGTACCAAAACTGCCACCGCCCAACACGGTCACACGCAAGGCCGTTTTTTGATCAACCACAACCGGTTCAACAAGATCTGAAAATTTCAACTCTGACATTATTTTTATATCTCAACTCATGATTCAATACAGTTACTTATTCCAGTAACTGACATAGTTTTGTGTATCCACTGCTGTACGCGCTGGAATCGCTTTCGCTGCCGTTCCAATATAAATAATTCCAGAAATTAAATCATCTTCTGATAGTCCCAGGCTTCGCTTCAACAACGGCGACTCAACCACCGCTCCGCTACGCCACATGGTTGAAAAGCCTTGTACCTGTAAAGACAACAAGAAGTTTTCTATTGCCGCACCCGAACTTAAGGTTTGTTCAAAATTAGGCACTTTAGGATGGGGCTGAAATTGGGTTAATGCCAAAACCAGCAGCGGTGCACGAAATGGATGGTTTTTTACCCGATCCAATTGAACAGAATCAGTTTCACCCAAATCCGCCAAAGCCCTGGAGAGCAACTCACCAAAAGCTTCACGCTGATCACTCGGAATCACCACAAAACGGGTAGGCTTTAAACGATGATGATCTGGTGCAGTCAAAGCCGCCTGAAAGGCTTTTTCCAGTTGCTCTGCATTCGGCGCAGGCTCAACCAAATGCCCAATCGACTGACGTTGATGAATATTTTGATGAACCGTATCTACCGCTGAATCCGTCATTGACTTTGATATCTGTGTACTAAATATTTCATCAAGATTAGCATAATCTTGTTTAGATACTCTAGAGCGTTGAGTGAATGTCTACTCCACAATAGCTAACTTAACCAACTTTCAGTCACAGAGAGTTCATATAAAGCTGCATATTTCATACAAGTCCTTCAAAAATCATTCAAAAAATCATGTTCAAATAATTCAAATTCTTTTTAAAACAATCTCAGGGGAAAAAGATGAAACAAGTTTTTGCACTCGCTTCTGTTGCCGCTGCTGTCGCCTTAACTGCCTGTACATCCAATCCAACCACCTCATTAGCGATTCAAAAAGAAAATAATCAATATGAAGTGACGGGTATCGGTAAAAGCAGTTTAATTTCTAAAAATAATGCAATTACTGCAGCCAATAATACCTGTGGTAAAAAAGCCACGCCTGTTATCGTGAATGAAAAAACTGAATACAACGGTGCCTTAAAAGGTGTCGTCGATGAAAAAACCGGACAAATGATTCAGGCTGCAACTACTGTACTGGGTACCTTGGCTGGCAAAAGTAGCAGTCTGGCACGTGATGAAGACTATCAAACCATCCTGACCTTCACTTGCCGAGCTAACTAAGAAACCAAATCACAGCCTGCCTCATCTTATTTATTCAATACAACTATCTAGGGCAAAAAAAGCCGCTTCAATAAGCGGCTTTTTTGTTTATCGCATTATTTAATGCTGAGATAAATATCTTGAAAATTAACAATAACCTTCAAGACGGGTTAAAGGCAATTTCTGACCAATGGCTTTTTCAATTTCCGGAAGATAGAACGCATCATCTTCAGACAGGAAACTGATACTTACCCCACTACTTCCCGCACGACCGGTACGGCCTATACGATGCACATAATCGTCAGACTGCTCAGGAAGGGTAAAGTTGATTACATGCGAAACACCGTCCACATGAATACCACGGCCTGCAACATCGGTCGCGATCATAATATTATGTTGGCCGTTCTTAAACTGATCCAGCATTTTTAGGCGCTTGTCCTGTGCAATTTCACCTGACAACATCACCACTTTATAGCCGTCTTTTTTCAGGTGATCATAAAGCTTACGTACCTGGTCACGACGGTTAGCAAAAATCATGACTTTTTCAATCGGCTCATCACGCAAGATTTCTTGCAACAATTTATATTTATCAGTTTTGGCAACCATATAAACGCGTTGCTCTACATCGGCATTGGTTTTCTTTTCCGGCTCAATTTCCACAGTCACCGGTTCGAACAACCACTGTTGCGCCAGATTCAATACATCATAGCTAAAGGTGGCAGAAAACATTAAGGTTTGACGCTGTTCTTTACGCGGAGAAAAACGCACAATCCGTTTTACCGATGGAATGAATCCCATATCCAGCAAACGGTCTGCTTCATCAATCACCAAAAATTCAATCTGGTCCAGCCAGACTTCTTTTTGCTCAACAAAATCGATTAAACGGCCTGGCGTCGCCACAATAATATCGACAAAATTTTTATCCAGCTGCGCTTTCTGCTTATCAAAATCTACCCCACCCAGCAAAGTCACCAGATGTAGATCGGTAAATTTGGTAAGCTCTTTGGCATCACTTTCAATCTGCAAAGCCAGCTCACGTGTAGGCGCAAGAATCAGCGCACGTGCTTCGCCACGAAAACGTTGCTCTTTAATCGGATTATTGAGCAAATCATTAATCACACTCACCAGGAAAGCCGCCGTTTTTCCTGTACCGGTTTGTGCACGACCAATGGCATCATGTCCAGCCAGAGTGAATTTTAAAACCTTTTCCTGAATAGGTGTCATTTCTTTGAAACCTAAAGCATCAATCGCCTGTTTCAGTTTCGGATGTAAATTTAAGGTTTCAAAACCAGATGACATATAAATGTGCTCTAACTTAATGATCAGGAAAAATAGGAATCTATTATAAACAAAAACGCCCCAAATTACATTGGGGCGTTCTCATGAATAATCAGGCGATTAGTCTAAAGGTTGTACTTCTTCAGCTTGGAAGCCTTTTTGACCTTTAACTACGCTGAATTCAACACGTTGGCCGTCACGAAGTGAACGGTGGCCGTCACCTTGGATAGCGCGGAAATGAACGAATACGTCGTCGCCGCCGTTACGTTGAATAAAGCCGAAGCCTTTAGTGTCGTTGAACCATTTAACTACGCCTTGTTCACGAGCTGTCATAAGTTAATCCTCATTGTATTTAATTAAAGGACCACCCGGTGTTGCAAACAGCAGAGTAAACAAGGTTTAAAAATAATTATTATTTCTAAGCTTGTAATCATTCTGTATTACTATTAACAAAATCCCGGTTACATCCATTGCAATATCCAATTTTAAGACATTTAAAATGCTGTCATAAATTTGAATACGCAACGAGCTTAACACGGGTTTATGACAATTCATACTGTTTTTTTTGATTAATCTTCTTTTTGATTCAGCTTCTTTTTTACTAATTATTTCCTTATTTTAGATAAGTACTTTTATGTTGAAGTTCTATAATTTTATTGGGCTTTGGCACTAAATTTGCTAATATTTATCGAAATTGAATTAGATATTAAATGCGATGAATGATCTGACCAATTCGGTAATAATCATTGATGCCATGGGCAAGCCTTGCCCCATGCCGTTATTGATGCTTAAGCGAGCGATCAAGAACAAATCGGGCGGCATATTTTTACTCAAATCTTCAGATCCACATAGTCAGCAAGATGTAACGCGTTATTGTTCAATGCATCAAATGAACTGCAATATGACTAAAATTTCTGATTTTGAATATCACTACTTAATTGAATCTTAATTATTTTCAATTAAACTAGAACGTTTCAAATGTGCATAAAAAATTACATTTCTCTACCCAAATTTCCTAAACTCGCTGAAATATTGGATTAAGATAAATTTATTAAGATGGTTATGTCATCCAACTCTCAAGGAGAACACATGAGTGACAGCAGCAATCAATTGATGCCCCTGTCATTATCGGCACCAGGGGTAAATCTCGGTGCTTATATAAGTACTGTCAATCAGATTCCTATTTTAACGGCTGAACAAGAAAAAGAGTTGGCCGAACGCTACTTTTACGACCAAGATTTAGATGCTGCGAAAATGCTCGTGATGTCTCATTTACGTTTTGTAGTTCATATTGCCCGCAGTTATGCCGGTTATGGTTTGCCGCAAGGCGACCTGATTCAGGAAGGCAACTTGGGCTTAATGAAAGCAGTGAAACGTTTTGACCCAAATATGGGCGTGCGCTTGGTGTCATTTGCCGTACACTGGATTAAAGCTGAAATTCATGAATACGTGATCCGTAACTGGCGTATTGTTAAAATTGCTACGACCAAAGCTCAACGTAAATTATTCTTTAATCTACGCAGTTTAAAAAAATCCAGTAAAAAACTCACTCTGGATGAAGCACAATCCATTGCCAATGACTTGAATGTCACACCTGAACAGGTGCTGGAAATGGAAGGCCGCCTGACCGCCTACGATGCTGCTTTTGAAGCGCAAGGCGATGATGATGATGAAGGTTCAACCCACGTCGCGCCAGCCTTATATCTGGAAGATAACCGTTATGACCCGGCACGTCTGGCTGAAGAAGACGACTATGAAGAACAAAGTACTTCTGCCCTGCATGATGCCATGGATCAACTGGATGACCGTTCGCGTAACATTTTACAGCGCCGCTGGCTGGATGATGAAAAATCGACGCTGCATGAACTGGCCGCGGAATATAATGTGTCTGCCGAGCGTATTCGCCAGCTTGAAAAAAACGCCATGGAAAAAATTAAAGTGGCCATGTCTTCCAACTAGATGACCGAACATATGCAAGGTATTTCGAAAAAAGGGCCAAGTGCTCTTTTTTCATATGCAGGCTGCAGTAATGTTGCTTTTTGCCTTCCGTGCAAGTACCAGAATATGCTAAGTTATGGGGCAAATTTACTCAGGTAGTCATTGCTTATGTGGATTGCAATTTCAGCCCTCAATTTAGCTTTTGCTGTCATGCTTGGTGCTTTTGGTGCCCATGGCTTAAAAACTCGTGCAACAGAAGCTCAATTGGCGTGGTGGCATACCGCAACTGATTATTTTTTCTATCATGCGCTTGGACTTTTGGCGCTGGCCATTTTAGCCAGAGTCATTCCCCAACTTCCCATTAAAGCCAGTTTTATCCTGATTCAGGTCGGTATTTTCTTTTTCTGTGGTTCACTCTATGTCATGGCCTTAGGCCTACCCCGCGGTTTAGGAGCAATTACCCCAATTGGCGGCGCTTTAATGATTGCAGGCTGGCTGGTACTAGCATGGAATGCCTTTAAATACGTGAAATAGAATAAGGGAATTAACGATGCAGATTTATTTGAATGGCGAAGAAAAAAATACCTCATGCACTAATTTACTAGAATTAATTCAAGAACTTGAACTTGAAGGTAAACGTTTTGCTGTAGAACAGAATGAAATGATCATTTCCAAAAGCAAGTTGGCACAGACCCCAATTTGCTCTGAAGATCATATTGAAATTATTCATGCCGTCGGTGGCGGTTAATCGGAGCTCCCATGGAAGACACCCCACTTATAATTGGTTCTCGTACTTTTAATTCACGCTTATTGGTTGGTACAGGTAAATATAAAGATTTAACTGAAACCGATTTAGCCATTCAGGCCAGCGGTGCAGAGATTGTCACGGTCGCAATCCGTCGGGTCAATATCGGCCAGCATCCTGATCAGCCGAATTTGCTTTCTGTAGTCCCACCAGAAAAATATACCATTCTGCCTAATACCGCAGGCTGTTTTGATGCAAACAGTGCCGTGCGTACCTGCATGCTGGCGCGTGAACTGCTGGACGGGCACAACCTGGTAAAACTGGAAGTACTGGGCGATGAAAAAACCCTTTACCCAAATGTTACCGAAACCTTAAAAGCAGCGCGTACCTTAATTGATGATGGTTTCGAGATTATGGTCTACACCTCGGATGATCCGATTATTGCTCAGGAATTAGAGAGCATGGGCTGTGTGGCAATTATGCCCTTAGGTAGCCTGATTGGTTCAGGTTTGGGGATTTTAAATCCGCATACCATTTCTATTATTAAGGAAAATGCCAAAGTTCCTGTACTGGTCGATGCTGGTGTAGGTACTGCCAGTGATGCTGCAATTGCAATGGAGCTCGGTTGTGACGGCGTACTGATGAATACTGCTATTGCTGCGGCGCAAAATCCTATCTTAATGGCCTCTGCGATGAAAAAAGCGGTTGAAGCGGGTCGCGAAGCATTCCTTGCAGGCCGTATGCCGCGTAAACGTATGGCCAATGCCAGTTCACCTGAAACCGGTTATTTCTTTAAATAAAGTTAGAATTTAAAAAAGGACTCAGAGGAGTCCTTTTTTATATGTTAAGAAAAATGTACTTAACTGACTAAGCCCTTTTGCATAATCCGAATTTTTACATCTAGCACGTCATCTTTAACCTGTTGCTGATAGGCTTGCATATGTGGAGTCTGTAAATGTGCATTTAAATGTTCAAGACTTTGCCACTGTTCTAGCATGGTAATTGAATCCGGAATTTTGGTCTGATAATCAACGTCCAATTCATGATCCATCAGCAACTCATAGCCATGACAGCCCGGTTCCTGCAAAACAACAGGTGTTATTTTTCTAAATGCATTTAATACATTTTCACGATGCTGGTCACCTGGGCGAATCTGAATATAGGCAATCACAATCAACATAACCTGCTCCTTAAACAACCGATCAATTAAGCAAAAATATCCATCAGATGTTGACGATAGTCATGTTCGTACTGAGCAACATTGGGTATTTTAATCACATCATTCACAATGAAAGTCTCTAAACTTTGCATACCCAAAAATTGATTGGCTTTATGAAAGGGTAGATATACCCCGTCGACCCCAACACCATGAAAAAATTGCTCAGGATCATTAAACGCTTCGATGGGTGCATTCCAAGTTAAGGATAGCATATACTTTTTATCGTGGATGAGGCCACCTGAACCATATTTTTTCGATGCATCCGAACGTGATCGGCCATCGCTGGCATATAAAATGCCATGACCTGCCGTAAAAATATCATCCATATATTTTTTTACTGTCCACGGCGCACCCATCCACCATCCCGGCATTTGATAGATAATGATATCGGCCCAGACATATTTTTGAATTTCCTGCTGAATTTCATAGTCGCTATCGGCACGGGAAATTTTAACGCTATGCCCCAGTTCACCAAGCACAGCATTTGCCAATTCAGTCAAGGTGTCATTTAACTCGCCACTCGAGTGTGCAAACTGCTTGGCACCATTCACAATCAGGATATTACTCATTTATTCGCCTTGAATCATATATTTTCATAAGGCCAATATACTCAAAGATCTTATTGATAAAAATTCATGAATTTGCAAAATACTATTGATAAAAAATCAACAATAAAACCATAGATCATCCCACATCCAACCAATTTTTAAACCTGAAAAAAGCACCTAAAGGTGCTTTTTAAATCAATATAAAAAATTAAGGAATGAGACCTTCATCCCGCATAGCAATCTGTACTGACTGACGTTCTGCCACTTTATTACGCAAGGCAACAATGTTCTTGTATGGCATTAAGTCATGTTCAATACCATTCGACCAGTTGGTTAATACGAATAGATACGCATCTGCCGGGCCAAAGTTATCATCCACCAGATAATCATTATCCGACTCGCCAATCACTTTATCGATATAAGTCAATAAACGGTCGATTTCTGCATAAGCTTTTTCTTTTGCTTCTTTCTCCAAGGGAGCACCAAAGAAAACCGCATAAGCATCATGTAATTCTGAGTTTAAATATCCCAACCATTCGAGAACTTTGGCACGTCCTAGCCCGGATGGCGGAATCAAATCTTGTTTAGGGTCGTGCTGAGCAAGGAAAGGTAAAATGGCAACGTTTTCAGTAAGGATCAAACCTGGATTAATTTCTAGAGCTGGAACATAACCTTTAGGATTAATCTCGTAATAATCAGCCCCTTTTTCTGTCTTGTGTGTTTTTAAATCAACGCGTTCCAAGTCAAAATCTACATTAATTTCATTCAAAATAATGTGAGACGCTAAAGAGCATGCACCTGGAGAATAATAAAGCTTCATACCTGATCCTTGTTATATGTCTATTCACTGTTTTAAATGGCTTCTAACAAACTTTCAAGTGATCAAACCTGTAAATTGCAAAAAAGCGTAAATATATAAAAATCATTTACCTTCTGAATATTGTCTAAATTTCGCATATTTTCAAGTCAAATTCATATGCTTTTTTGACTGAACTTGTTTTACCATACGCACCTTTAAAATTTGATGAAATCAATTCGTGTGATTAGCCTTAAAAAAGAACAATGGTTTTCCAATATCCGTAGCGATGTGTTGGCCGGATTGGTGGTCGGTTTAGCCTTAATTCCCGAATCTATTGCTTTTTCGGCTATCGCTGGTGTTGACCCGCAAGTAGGCTTATATGCCTCTTTCTGTATAGCGGTAACGATTGCTTTCTTTGGCGGTCGTCCTGCCATGATTTCTGCGGCTACAGGTGCCCTGGCCTTGCTAATGATTACCTTGGTGAAAGATTATGGACTGCAATATTTACTGGCAGCGACGATTTTAACCGGCATCATTCAAGTCATTGCAGGCTATTTTAAAGTCGCAAAACTGATGCGCTTTGTCTCGCAGTCTGTGGTGTATGGTTTTTTAAATGCTCTCGCCATTTTGATTTTTGCCGCACAACTGCCGGAAATTAATAAAATGGATAGCTTAGGCTATTTATTTATGGTGCTGGGACTAGGCATTATTTACCTGTTTCCTTATCTGCCCAAAATTGGCAAAACCATTCCCTCTCCTTTAGTCTGTATTGTTGTGCTGAGTGCTTTAGCAGTATTTTTGGGTGCCGACATGCGTACTGTCAGTGATTTAGGACAGTTCCCCGAGACTTTGCCAATTTTCCTGATTCCAGACATTCCGCTGAACTTTGAAACCCTACAGATCATCTTTCCTTATTCCATCACCCTTGCTACGGTCGGTTTACTTGAAACCATGATGACCACCACGGTGATTAATGAAATCACCGGAACGGAGGCTGACCGCCATCAAGAATGTCGTGGCCAAGGAATTGCCAATATTATCAGCGGTTTTATGGGCGGTATGGCGGGTTGTGCCATGATCGGCCAGTCGATTATTAACGTCTCTTCAGGTGCACGTACCCGACTGTCGACTTTTGTGGCTGGGGTATTTTTACTCTGCCTGGTCGTTTTCTTCAAAGACTGGTTGGCTTATGTGCCGATGGCAGCATTGGTGGCGATTATGCTGATGGTGGCCTTCACCACTTTCCAGTGGGATTCAGTGAAACAGTTCCGTCAGCATCCTGCTGCATTTAATGTGGTGATGATTGCTGTGGTGATTGTGGTACTGGCAACGCATAACCTGGCTTTAGGCGTGTTGACTGGTGTGCTGCTGTCTGCGCTGTTTATTATTAACAAGCTGGAAAGTGCGGTGAAAGTCGTATCCAGCTGTACGGATGAGATGCGTCATTACACCATTTATGGTCAGATTTTCTTTAGCAGTTCCGAAAAATTTTTCCAGTTTTTTGACTTTAAAGAAAATGTTTTCAAAGTCGTGATTGATCTGAGTCATGCTCATGTCTGGGATATTACTTCAGTGAATATGCTGAATAACGTGGTGCAAAAATTTAAAGATCAAAATATTGAGGTTGAAGTGATAGGCCTGAATGAAGCCAGCAGTACCTTGATTGATCAATACAATCAATCCTCATGAAAGATAAACAGCTTTCATGTTCTTTTATTTTTAAAGCTGCTTTTAGCGACCGAAAAAACCGAGAAAAGTTTGACTTGTTAGGTGCAGGACTTAAAATACCGCATTCGAATTTTTTACATTTGCCAAAGTTATGTCGAACGATCAATTAGACCAGCAAGTCGTAGAGCTGGACAACTTGAATGAACATCGCGAAATTGTCACTTTTATGCGCCGTTCATCTCCGCTGAATACCTCTCAACGTACTGCGCTTGAACAATATGGTCAGCTCATTTTGGAATATCCGGTGGGTGATTTGCGTCAGCATTTTGAACATCCTGAACGCCCACTTACGGTGGAAATTGGTTTTGGTATGGGTCGTTCACTGGTACTCATGGCAAAAGCCAATCCTGAACGCAACTATGTCGGCATTGAAGTCCATGTTCCGGGTATCGCACAATGTGTGTATGAAGCCGGTATGGCAGGCTTAACCAACCTGCGTTTACTTGATGCCGATGCCATTCAGGTGCTTCGTGAAATGCCAGACAACAGTATTAATGCCATTCAGCTGTATTTTCCTGATCCTTGGCAGAAGAAACGTCATTTCAAACGTCGCTTTGTATCACACGACCGTATGCCGCTGGTGGAACAGAAACTGGAAATGGGCGGGACTTTCCACTCAGCAACCGATTGGGAACCTTATGCTGAATGGATGCTGGACGTTTTGGATAACCGTCCAAACCTTGAAAATATGGCCGGCAAAGGCAACAGCTATCCACGTCCAGACTGGCGCCCACAAACCAAATTTGAACGTCGCGGTTTAGAGGAAGGTCATAAAATTAACGACTTCCTGTTCAAGAAAATCAAATAACCTTAATCGACAGAATAAAAAATGGCTCATATCAATGAGCCATTTTTTATACTCAAAGTTTAAGCTTTTATCGCCATATAACCTTGATAGGATAAAATCTGGGTAAACCGCTGCACAGCATCGAAACCACTCGCTTTCAGTTGTTCAAAAGTTTCCTGCTCCGATAATGGATAAAAATCATCCTCCATGCGTTCTACCATGGCCGCAGCTTGTGCTGGGGTCAAACCATTTGCGTCACAAATCTGTTTTAATGTTTCCAGCTCATGAGCCGAGTTTATTTTGGTTAAGTCAAAAGTTATGAATATGCCCTGAGCTTTTAAACGTGAATAAATACCTTTAAAGAACTTGGGCTTATCCGCATAATTGACAAAATGCGTCACCAGAATGGAAAGTGCGGCATCATAGGATGGGCCAGTTTTTAACTGGTCTACATCACCCAATACAAACTCCACCCGATGCAATGCATTTAAGGCGTGGATATGATGTTTGGCTTTATCCAGCATGTTTTGCGACAACTCTGTTGCGGTAAAAGTCCATTCAGGAAACAACTGGACCAGATGACCCAGCTCATAGCCGGTACCACAACCGACAATCAGCACATGCGCATACTCATCCACATAAGTTTTTAATAAAGCCGTAATTTGCTGATGTACCACTTCATAACCAGGAATGAGCTTCCGGATGTGTAAATCATAACCGTCTACCACATACTGGCTATTAAAATCCTTTGCCATAAGTGCCTCCCTTTACAATGCATGACCTGAATTTATTTAAGTTTAAGTGACTCATCAGGATGATGCGATTGCAAAATCTGTTGGCTCATCAGATTGTAAATATTTTTCAAATCTTCCCGTTTGGCATCATCCAGCATCTGTTGATGCATATTCAGGATATTTTGATCTCCCCGCATTGCAGGCCCGGTCTGCATCTGCTTAGGGTCATGCTGTACAGCTTTATGGGCGGTTTCCAAAATTAACGGGTAAAGCAGCGAGAAATCGACTTGCTGTGCATCGACCACCTGCTTCGCCATGTCATAACAATAATTGCTGAAATTACAGGCAAATACAGCCGCCAAATGCAGGCTTAAACGTTGCGCCGATGAATATTGATAGACTCGTGAACTTAAGCTATTTGCTAGATTGGTCAATTGCGCCAGATCATTCTGCTGGACTGCTTCCACAAACAATGGCGTGGCCTGCCAATCTACTTCTCGGGCCAGGCTAAAAGTTTGTAAAGGATAAAATACTCCGGCACGTGCATGAACCTCTGCCAGAACTTGAATATCGGTACTGCCTGAGGTATGCACAATCAAGACATCGGCTAATTGTGCATGCACCTGTTGAATGACCTCAGCAATTACTTGATCGCTCACTGCAATAATCACCAAATCCACATCTGCTTGAAGTTCTGCAATATTGACTATTGCCTGTGCAGTGACCTGACTTGCCAAAGTCTGGGCATGTTCTAAAGTCCGGCTATAGATCTGTACAATTTGATGATTTTGGCTTAAAACAGCAGCCAGATGATGCGCCACGCGTCCCGCACCAATAAAACTAATTCGCATACCTAAGTTCACGTTTTACAATTCTGTACAAGCATGCCAATAATAAAAGGACGAATCAATTCGTCCTTTTATTTAATTGCAATTCAATATGTATGGATAAGTGTACTTTTTTTAAACCGAGATAAAGTTGACCTTTCACTTATTACTGCTTATTTACACCCTGCTCACCCACTTCACGTACCACGCCTGTTTCGGTATTTAATACTTCAAACTCAATACGGCGATTTTTGAATTGTCCTTCAAGCGTTGCATTATCCGCTACAGGTTGCTGCGAACCATAACCCATCGCCTGCAACTGGGCCGGATCAACGCCTTGTTTGACTAGATAATCCACAACGGCTTGAGCACGTTTTTGCGACAATGCCTTATTTTTTTCGGCACTCCCTACGGCATCTGTATGCCCTTTAACAGTTAAATGGACCTGTGGCGCGCGTTTAATCAAGGCAGCAGCCTGATCCAGAATCGATTTATTGGCATCTGGAATCTCGGCACTTGCGGTAGCAAAATTGATAATCTGCATATTCAGTGCGGTTGCAATATCCAGTGCACGAATCTGCTCTGGATTAATTTCCGCCAATGCTTGTTCTGCATTGCTATTGCCGGTAGCAATGGCAGTATCGGGATCTACAACTGCTGATGCACTCTGCATTCCAGCCGGAGTCAGCACAGTCATGTTTTTTGCTAGGGGACGAATTTGAGCTGCAAGCTGTTCAGCATCCGCCGGATGAGCAGTCTGAATGAAGAGCTGATCTCCCATCCAGGTTAATGAGACATTAGGTACACCTTTGACCAGTTTCAATACGCTTGGAATGACATCCTGATCGATAAATTCTGAATGATAACGGCTATTGTTTTCTACACCACAACCGATATTGTGATTAAAAATCTGTTTAATTTCTTGTTGTAAAATATCAATATAATTTGCATTACCGGAATAGAGCTGACATGTGATTAAATCTCCTGTCGAACCGGTACTGAGTTGCAATTTTGCCGGTTCACTACTCGCTGTTTCAGCAGGTATACCACTGGCTGGAGTACTTTCTTTTTTATCTGAACACGACTTAAAAATAAATGCCAATAGCGCAGCTAAAATAAGGAAAACAATCAAGGGAATTAAAAAACCTGATTTCTTTTTTTCCTCAATGACCTGATAAGGGTCAACGGGGGGCACTTGATGTAAAGTTTGCCCCGATGCAGTATCCATCCCTAAAGCGCTGAGGAGTGCGGGAGCCCAATGTGGCAAAGCACTGAATACTGCGGGCCAATGGCTTGCAATAAGATGGGTAATGGCACTAGGTTCGGAAGATCCAGCCTCATCTTCCAGTACTCTCAAAGTTGGTGCTATAGAACGATTGAGCGTTGATTCGATTGTTTTAGTCGGCGCCGTGCCTGAAATCTGTTGCAAAAATTCCTGCTTTAAAGAGGGGTTGATGATAAAGATATCGCCCAGTCTTGGATTTAATTGATTCTGTAAATTTATAATAAACTCTGGTTTAGATTTAAAGATAGATAACAAAATGGGGATAAAACTGCTTAAGGCCTGACTTTTCTCACTCAGGTATTCGGTTTCACCCTCCAAAACCGTTGCAGATACTTTCTGCTTTAATAAATCAATCAAATTAAGATTCATGGCTTATTCCTCTTATTGTCTTTTTATCATGTCCTTTTTTAGTCTATTCGTTCATTTTTTAGTCAGTGTAATAAATTGTATTATTTGAATACTATTATTTTTCAATAATAAAAAAGCCAGCCGAAGCTGACTTTCTTAAATTTTACATTCAATCTAATCGCTTAAGCCGCAAAAGTTTTAATCACTTTACCCACCACTTTCTGGTTAATCAGCGGGGTATTTTTACCTTGAGACACGATGCTTTCTTTGCTGACTGTCCACTCAAGTTGAGGATCAAGCAAAGCCCAGCCCGCTTCTTCAGTCCAGCGTTCTAGCATGTTTGCTACTTTTGCCGGTGCAACGGTAACTTTTTCCACCCACTCCAAAGGCTCAAATAAACCTTCATTGATGAGTTGAATACCAAAAGGTACAAATGTATCAAATGCAGTAAAACCTGGTTGGGTTTCAGCAAATGGCGCCATTTTTGCAGAACTGCTCAGTGGTTCATGGTGAGTCGTAATCGCATCAATGATGCCATCTTTCACACCCTGACGCAGCAAGTTCTTGTCTTGCTCGGAACGTAAAGGCGGACGTACATGAGCAAGTGAATTGAAGCCATCAATCAGCTGATCGGTCAGATGTAACTGGTGCATAGCCACATCACAAGTTACTGGCAAACCTTTTTCTTTTGCAATACGAATCAGTTCCACAGAAGCACCGCAAGACAATAAGCCGAAGTGAGCACGGACTTTAGTCGCTTCAATCATCAGCAGATATTTTGCAATCGCAACGGTTTCAGCCAAAGCTGGAATCATCGGCAAGCCCTGACGTGAAGCAATAAAGCCTTCATGCACACAACCGTCTTTGGCAATTTGTGGTTCTTCCGCATAGAACACGACGGTCATATTCAGCCCAGCAGCATACTCCAGGGTACGAATCACTACATCATCATCGGCAAACGGTGCATTGGCATTGGAAACTGCAGTACAGCCACCCTTTTTCAGACTCGCCATATTGGCAGGTTGATTGCCTTTCAAACCTTGCGTTTGTGCACCAATCACCTGCAAATAAATGCCACCATCCAGCATGGCTTTTTCCACCAGACCATGAATTAAAGCACCATTGTCTTGTACGATCGGTTTTGAGTCTGGTGGGGTAAACACATGCAGAATACCGTTTTCACGGGCAGCTTTGCCTTCAGACTTTAAAGTCCCATGCTGCTGCTGACCCGGTTCACGTAAACGCGCGCACAGATCCACCATAGTTGGCATCAGCCATTTACCTTGCCCGTTAATCGTTTCAGTGACATTAGCAGTTTCAGCAACTCGTTTGCCATTTTCAATATATACAGTCTGTACGCTGTCGGTTTTATTGATGGGGTCCAAGACACGTACATTTTCAATTTTTACAATACTCATGACTTTCCCTTATCCCGCAACCGCTTCTAACAAACCTTTTTCTTGCAACTGACCTTGCATTGCCAGAGCCAATACCGCCATACGTACTGCAATACCGTTGGTCACCTGATGCAGAATCACTGACTGGGTGCCATCGGCAATACTGGAATCAATTTCCACACCACGGTTCATTGGGCCTGGATGCATCACGATGCAATCCGGTTTTGCCATAGCCAGACGCTCTTTGTTCAGACCGTACATTTTGTAAAATTCAGCTTGTGAAGATAAAGCGGGTGAATCAATACGTTCGTTTTGAATACGCAGGGTAATGATCACGTCGCAATCTTTAATGCCTTCTTCCATGTTGTTAAATAAACGGACACCTTCGCCATATTCAGCAAAACCATAAGGCAGCAAGGTATTTGGCGCAATCACACGGATATCTTTACAGCCTAAAGTTTGCAGTGCCGCAACATCTGAACGTGCTACACGTGAATGCTTGATGTCACCAATAATGGCAATGCTGATATCTTCAAAATTCTTTTTGGTTTCACGGCGAATGGTCAGCATGTCCAGCATCGCTTGTGTCGGATGTGCATGACGGCCATCACCGGCATTAATAATGGCAACATTCGGGCAGACATCTTTGGCAATAAAATGCGGCGCACCTGAAGATGAATGACGCACCACAAAAATGTCGGTTGCCATGGCTTCCAGATTCCACAAGGTGTCACGCAGGGTTTCGCCTTTAGAGGTACTAGAACGCGCAATATCAATGTTGAGCACATTGGCAGACAAACGCTTTGCTGCAGCTTCAAAAGTGGTACGGGTACGGGTAGAGTTCTCGAAAAACAGGTTCATCACCGTACGACCTTCGAGAAGATTATTGGTAATCAGCTGATTTTGGTCATTAAAAAAGGACTGCGCAGTGTCCAATATTTTTGTGAGTGTTTCTTTAGAAAGACCCTCGATGGTGAGGAAGTGTTTTAAGTTACCATCTTGGTTGAGTTGAATCTGGCTCGGAGTATGCAATGCCGCCAAGTGCATGAGAGATTCCTTATACGTTAAGTCAACGTATTATACAGAGTTTAAGCGATTTAAATAGTTCAGCTTGATCTTACTTGTCTAAAAAGCAGCTCGGTATTTGGAATAAAAAATATAATTCCCATTTAATTTTTCAATAAGATAAATTAACCATTCAATGATTTAGCCATCTGATTTTTAAAATAAAAACAGGTAACTCAGCCTGATTCCGAGTTACCCTAGACAACTAACGTAGAGCCCCAATGTAGCGGTTTGCCCCTTGTGCACGCTCTATATCTTCTTGAGTGGGTTCAACCGAAATTAATTCTTCATGTTGGGTGAACTGAATTTCATTTTCAGGCTCTTCATCAGTTTTTAGTCCCAGCACTTTAGTCAAACGTTCAACTAGGCGAAGTAATTCAGGGTCTTGTGTCTGTTTCGCCATTGCCACCACATGTTCGGCATATTCGACATTCTCTGTAAGATAGCTTGCATCAATCACACGCCCTGATACCCGTCTTAACCGTGCATAAATAAGTGTTGCCACTGAAAAAACTTCATTTGTAATGATTACACTTTCTGACATTTGTCATTCCCATCTCTAAAAAAGAAAGTGAGGCATCAAGTGCTCTTCTTGATCAAGCAGCCTCACTGGGCTATGCAGCAATATCTGTACCAATATCAAAAAAAGCTCACATGATTCAACATATGAGCTCTCTTAAAATGATGTTTTTATTATATTTTAGAATAGGCTAAAACTTACATGGCCTTCGTCAAAAACTTTTTTATTGGCATTATTTTCCTTCGAAAGACGAATCTGTTGATCTTCTCCATTTGTAAGTTCACGATCATCCTGTAAGTCTAAAAGCACTCGCAAACGTTCCACATAGCTGGCAAGCTCTGGATCCTTTGTCTCAAGTGCAAGTGTGACCACATGATGTGCATAGGAACGATCCTGCATTAAATACATGACATCAATAACCCGGCTATTCACTTTCCTTAAGCGTGCATATAATAATGTCGCAACTGAAAAAATATCATCCTTTTTTGCTGTAATATTCACATTTTTCCCTCAATAAAATCCATTCATTAAACTTTAAAACTTACTTTTAAGCGCAATGTAATTTTACATATCGTCTGAATTTTCAATTGGCTTTTTATTCCAACATTTAGAGCTTTTTATAATTAA
The DNA here is from genome assembly GCF_013420235.1 of Acinetobacter sp. YH01022. Lineage (NCBI taxonomy): Bacteria > Pseudomonadati > Pseudomonadota > Gammaproteobacteria > Moraxellales > Moraxellaceae > Acinetobacter > Acinetobacter sp. YH01022. The sequence goes on from NZ_VOYP01000008.1 coordinate 29,446, forward strand.
TACACTGACCTAAGTCGCTTGAAGTTTTCAAAATATAAAAAGTTTTCAGCACTAAAATAAGTTAAACTTATACAAGTTTTTATTTTATTTTTTCGGTCTCTCTATTTTATGAATACCTCTTCACGTTTAAGCAATTACTGGGTCACCTGTGCAGATGGTCTTGAAACCTTACTCCGCGAGGAAATTGAAGGTTTAGGTGTTCAAAATATTGAACAGTTACCGGGTCGTTTGATTTTCAAAGGCACACTGGCAGATGCATACCGTATTTGCATGTGGTCTCGTTTGGCTTCACGTGTTTTAACCCCTATTCATGTTCATGAACTTGAATTTACCCATGACGCACGTGATGTTGCAGAAGAGCTCTATGAAGGTGCAATCAACTTTGACTGGTCACTCATTTTCGCACCACAAAGTACATTTGCCATTCGTTTACATGTAGAACGTGAAATCAAGGTCAATACACAATTCGCAACTTTACGGGTAAAAGATGGTGTGGTGGATTCCTTTATGGAAGCTGTGGGTAAACGCCCAAGTATCGACATCAAACAGCCAGAAATTACCCTCTATGTACTTGCTGGTAAAACTGCGCATACCTATTGTCTGGATTTATCTGGCGATTCCTTACATAAACGTGGCTATCGTCATTACATGACCGATGCGCCGATTAAAGAAAATCTTGCGGCAGCCATTCTGCAAAAAGCCCAATTAAAAAAACGTAATCCCGATATTATTCTCGACCCGATGTGTGGTTCAGGGACCTTTATCATTGAATCATTGATGATGCTGACTGACCGTGCTCCTGGCCTGGTACGTCGCTTTGGCTTTAATGGCTGGAATGGTCACGACCATGAACTGTGGATGTCAATTAAGGCAGAAGCCGCAGAACGCCATCAAACAGCATTGCAACAACAGCCTTTACCGCAGTTTTATGCCTATGATGCAGACTGGGAAGCAGTCAAGGCCACCAAGCAAAACATCATTGCAGCCGGTTTTGAAAAGCTGCTTGACCATATCAAAATTGAAGAGCGCACGCTGGCTGATTGGCCTGATTTCAAGGCTGAAGGCAAAACCTCATTTATTGTCACCAACCCGCCTTATGGTGAGCGTTTAGGTGACAAAGCCTCTAACCGTGCCTTATATTTAGGTTTATCTGCCCTGCTACAAAAGAACTTCCCGAACCAGTATGCTGCGGTAATTGCTGCGCAGGTTGAACAAGCCGACGTGCTGGCATTCAATGAACCGCAAATTCTGCGTTTGATGAATGGTAAACTGCCGATTTATGTACGTTTCGGCATTATTAAGCCTGCACCAGTATCAGAACCGTTCTTGGCTCACTGGCAACCGCAGCAGTTCGAGCCGATTGAAGGTGCTCAGGACTTTACCAACCGTCTGCAAAAAAACATGCAGAATCTAAAAAAATGGGCAGTAAAAGAAAACATTTACTGTTTGCGTTTATATGATGCCGATTTGCCTGACTTTAATGTTGCGGTAGATTTATATGGTGACCGTTTACATGTGCAAGAATATGCACCACCAAAAACCATCGATCCGGAAAAAGCTAAAAAGCGTTTTAATCTTGCTTTACAAGCCATTCGTGCAGTGACCGGTTTAGGTCGTGATGCCATTTTCATTAAAACCCGTGCACGTCAGGAAGGTAAAAACCAGTACACTAAACAGAGTACTGCGTCTAAACGTTTTATCGTACAGGAAGGCAAAGCCAAAATTTTAGTCAACTTGACGGATTATCTGGATACCGGCCTGTTTCTGGATCATCGTCAAATGCGCTTGCGTATTGCAGCAGAAGCGAAAGGAAAGCATTTCCTCAACCTGTATAGTTATACCTCTACAGCAAGCCTACACGCAGCTTTAGGGGGCGCTGCCAGTACCACCAGTGTCGATTTATCCAACACTTACCTGAACTGGTCCAAAGAAAACTTTGTCTTGAACGGTTTAACCGTAGATCATGCCGATGAACAACACCAGTTCTTTGCCAGTGACTGTTTTGAATGGCTAAAAGAAGGTCATGAACAATATGACCTCATTTTTATCGATCCGCCAACCTTCTCGAATTCGAAAAAGTTTTATGGTACCTTTGATGTACAACGTGACCATTTATCCCTCATCAAGCGTGCCATGAACCGCCTGACTACAGAAGGAACTTTATACTTTTCGAATAACTATCGTGGTTTCGAGATGGATGAAGAAATTCTGGCGTTCTTTGATGTTCAGGAAATTACCAATGAAACCATTGGACCAGACTTTAAACGTAATACCAAAATCCACCGTGCATGGAAAATTCAACATCCACAAAATGGCTAATATATTTTAGATACTGCACTAACTAAAAAGGCTGCCTATCTGGCAGCCTTTGTTTTTACATATGTTAATTTAAAAATTTCTTTTCACCGTATTTATATTCAATACCGATTTTTAAGATATCACCTTCCCGTTTCGCTTGCAGCGTCTGCTGCATACCATCCAGCATTTGCTCAAGTTCCTGGTCAGATAAGGTTTTACCGCCCTGTTGCAGATAGTTTTTCATGATGGTTTTCATGATCTGTTTATCATATTCAAGATTGGCCTGATATTCGACCAGATTCGGTGCCATTTTAACCAAACTTTCAAAAGAGGATTGATGCCCCGGCATCACCTTTCCTGTCAGGCTGGCTTTGGCATAACCCTCACCCACCTTAATTTGATTATTCTGCGATTCAAAAGCAAAACCGTCATTTACAATGGCCAGGAAACTGCTCACCATATCCTGATTGAGTTCTTCTTTTGCTATACATGCTGCACTACTTTTTTCCAATAAATCAAAAAAATTCTGCACTTTTTGTCGATTAAGATCAGTCAGCTTAAAATTCATTTCAAAATCATGAAAACTAGGAGTTTTATACATGGTCATTTCATCAATTTTGACCTGAGTATCAAAAGCAACCTTGGTTTTATCGAGCTGAGTATTTACCCGCAAAGCAAAGCCTTTTAATTCACCACTGCCAAACTGCTGTACATTTCGATCCGTACGCTGAATTGAAGCAATATTTAAACGAGCTTCCCCCTCCTTCAGAACCGTGTTTAAACCCTGATTGCTTTCAAACTCTAAATCGCGCATCTGCATCTGCATCTGCATCTGGCCCAACTTATCATTCACCATCATATTCGGAATTTGAAATTTTACATTCAACACATCGAATTGGTCATCTTTTGATTTGGCAAGCATTGTAAAAGTCATGGGATCAATGCGGGTTTGTATATCTGCCTCATTTTTCTCATACACTGGGGTGACAAGTGAAGTGTGCATTCTTCCCAACCAATCAATTTTTGTTTGAACTGTTAACGGTTGCTTCAGTAAACGTTGGAAGGTTGCATCACCTTGCTTTAGGAAGATTTTTGATTGAATCTGATAGCCATTCCAGCTGCGCTTGATTTGATCTTGCCCGCTGATCATCAGGATATCTTTAGGCTTACAGGGATTAAGAGTGAATTCGGCCGTCCAGTCGGCAGAACCCTGCATCACGCCCATATTAAAATTTTTATACTGAATCGACATGAAATTTGATTTTTGAGACTGCTGATAATAGGAAGTTAAACTTTTGTCTGCATATAAATTCCCTCCTATGACCGCTGTTGCCAATACCACAATGCTTCCCAGACCCCAAGTTAATTTTGACATAGTATCTGCTCTAGATTTATGTGTTTTTATTAAATAATAAGTATAAGTAATTTTTTTAATAAAAGATAATTATTTTTAATAATTAATAACTTATACACATAAAAAACCAAAAAAACTTTAAAAATTATGTCAATTTTTTACCTAAAATTTCACTTTTTCGACTGAAATTGTCAGGCATAAAAAAACCCAGCCGAAGCCAGGTTTTTTCTATTTACAGCACATTAACTTAATTTCATTTTTTCAAATTCAAGATGACCATTTTCCCCTTTTACGAAAATGGTATCTCCTGGCAGAAAATCACCACTCAGGATTTTTTGAGCCAATGTATTTTCTACTTGTTGCTGGATAGCACGCTTCAATGGACGAGCACCATACACAGGGTCAAAACCGGCATCAATCAACTGATCAAATGCAGTATCATCCACTGAAAGACGCATGTCTTTTTCGCTTAAACGTGCACGTAAACGATCCAGCTGAATATCGGCAATACCACGAATTTGCGCTTTTTTCAGTGAATGGAACACGACCAGCTCATCAATACGGTTAATAAATTCCGGACGGAAATGTTGAGATACAGCCGCCATCACCACTGCACGAACTTCATCATCGGTTGCACTGTCACCAAGTTCGCGTACATCTTGTGAACCCAGGTTTGAAGTCAACACAATTACCGTATTTTTAAAGTCCACCACACGACCTTGCGAGTCAGTTAAGCGGCCATCATCCAGTACTTGCAGCAAAATATTAAATACGTCTGGATGTGCTTTCTCCACTTCATCAAACAACACTACGCTATAAGGTTTACGGCGTACTGCTTCAGTCAAGATACCGCCCTCTTCATAACCGACATATCCCGGAGGCGCACCCACCAAACGGCTGACCGAATGTTTCTCCATGAACTCACTCATATCGATACGCACCATGGCATCATCACTGTCAAACAGGAAGTTGGCCAAGGCTTTGGTCAATTCGGTTTTACCCACCCCGGTTGGGCCAAGGAACAGGAATGAACCACTTGGACGGTTCGGATCAGACAATCCTGCACGCGAACGACGCACTGCATTAGAGACTGCTACTACGGCTTCATCTTGCCCAACCACACGGTTATGCAGGAATTCTTCCATATGCAGCAATTTTTCACGTTCACCTTGCAGCATTTTCGCTACAGGAATACCGGTTGCAGCACTGACCACTTCGGCAATTTCATTTTCTGTAACTTTGGTACGGATCAGTTTCGGTTCCTCACCATTTTCTTCAGCAACTTCTTCAGCAGCAAGACGTTTTTGTAATTCAGGAATAACCCCGTATTGCAAACGGCTGGCTTCTGCCAAGTCACCTTCACGCTGGGCTTTTTCAAAGGCGGTACGCGCTTTATCAAGTTCAACTTGCGCCTGACTGGTGCCTTCAACCAGTCGTTTTTCAGCAATCCACTGTTCTTCCAGATCGCTGTATTCACGCTGTACTTCTTCGATCTGTTTTTCCAGATGGCTGACTTCTGCCTTGCTTACCGAATCTGCATCCTGTTTCACCGCTTCCAGCTGCATTTTCAACTGAATTAGGCGACGGTCCAAACGATCGAGTGGCTCAGGCTTGGAGTCAATTTCCATTTTAATCCGCGAAGCTGCTTCATCAATCAGGTCAATGGCTTTATCGGGCAATTGACGGTCAGTGATATAGCGGTGCGACATTTTCGCTGCGGCAATAATCGCTGAATCCAGAATCTGTACACCATGATGGGTCGCATATTTCTCTTTTAAGCCACGCAGAATTGCAATGGTATCTTCAACGCTTGGTTCATCGACCAATACTTTTTGGAAACGGCGTTCCAGTGCAGCATCTTTTTCGATGAACTGACGATATTCATCTAATGTGGTTGCACCAACACAGCGCAGCTCACCACGGGCCAATGCAGGTTTAAGCATATTGCCTGCATCCATGGCACCTTCGCCCTTACCTGCGCCTACCAGGGTATGTAATTCATCAATGAAGAGGATGATTTCGCCTTCATGTTTGGCCAAATCTTTCAGAACTGCTTTTAATCGCTCTTCAAACTCACCGCGATATTTTGCACCCGCCAGCAATGAACCCAAGTCCAAAGATAAAACCCGTTTACCTTTCAGGCCTTCCGGAACTTCACCGTTGACAATACGTTGTGCCAAGCCTTCGACAATTGCCGTTTTACCTACTCCAGGCTCACCAATCAGTACCGGATTATTTTTGGTACGGCGTGACAAGACCTGAATGGTACGTCGGATTTCTTCATCACGACCAATCACAGGGTCAAGTTTGCCGGACATGGCACGTTCAGTTAAGTCTATGGTGTATTTATTGAGTGAATCACGTTGATCTTCATGGGTATTACTCATGACTTTTTCGTCACCTCGAATTTTTTCAATCGCTTTGCGTAAGCTTTCAGTAGTTACGCCGACATTATTTAATAAAGTTTTGGTTGCACCAGTTTCCGCTAAAGCGAGTAGCACCCAGTCGGTAGATAAAAACTCATCCCCGGCTTTTTGGGCATAGCTGTCTGCCAGATTTAAAGCCCGTACCGCTTCAGGATTTAAGTTGATGTCCCCAGTTGGATTAGCGATGGTCGGCGCATCTTGAAGCGCTTGCTGCACTTTGGTTTGCAGATCACGCAGATTTGCTCCGGCTTGCTGAAACAGGCTGATATTGGCAGGCTCTTCCAGTAACACCGATAAAATGTGAATACCTGAGATGGCAGTATGGTCTTTACCCATGGCCAGAGACTGAGCATCTGATAAGGCTTGCTGCAAGCGATTTGTAAATTTTTCAAAACGCATTCTTATTTTTCCTCACAACAAATTTTGTACTTGGATAATAGATGGGAATGGCTTGATATTTTTCAATAACATTTTTAAAAAATATTTTTAATTTTCAACAACTAAACCAAATTAATATAAAGCTTGGATGTTAGTTATAATATGGGTGTTTAAGCTAATTTTTTCAAGCGTATTGTGATCATTTATGTATGAAATTCTCTTCCCTAGGCATTTTGTATCTTTTAATAAGGAATGGAATCATCAAAGCTTTTAAAAAACTATTGTGATTATGAATACATCAATCAACTTGATGAATATTCTAGAAATGCATGTTTAGAGGACAGGATTCACCCAAAGTATAATGGGTTACTGTTGAATCCCTCTTAGAGTGAAATGCGTTTTTACTTTATACCTTTTTAATTGTGATGCAGAATAAAAAATGGCAATCCAAAAATGGATTGCCATCTGGATTTCATTATTCAACTTCAATAATTTCAAAATCGTGGCTAATTTCCACCCCACCATCCGATAACATTTTGCTTGCAGAACAGTATTTTTCAGCTGAAAGTTCAACTGCTTTAGCGACCTGTTTTTCTTTGACTGCTTTACCCGTTACCACAAAATGTAAATGGATTTTGGTAAACACGGCTGGGATGCTATCCGCACGTTCAGCTTTGAGCTGACATACAACATCCGTCACATCTTGGCGAGATTTCTTTAAAATAGTCACAATATCAAAGGAAGCACAGCCACCAAGTCCCATTAATATCAACTCCATAGGACGTGGTCCACGGTTTTGACCACCATATGCCTCGGCCCCATCCATTACAATTTGGTGACCACTTTCCGATTTTGCTTCAAAAGCAACATTCTCTAGCCAATGAACGCTTGTTTGCATTGCAACTACCTGAAAAAAACTATAAATTTACGACGTACCTGTACACTAACATAAATTGAGTTGATAAGGAATTTCAGCTCTTCTGTGTGACAAGTTCACTTTAGGTCTTGTGCGATCTATTAATTATCCATATTCGGAACCGTTAGCATGACTTCAAACTTTTCACAACTTAGCACTGATGCGCTGTCTCCTGGTCAACTCCCTGAGTCAGTAAAAGCATTATTAAAACGTGCATATATAAATCGTTATCCAAAACGCACTGCAATTGTAGATGCAGGCTCAGAATCAAAATCGCTTTATTTGATTTTAAAAGGTTCGGTATCCATTATTTTACGTGAAGATGATGATCGTGAAATTGTGGTTGCCTATTTGAATGCTGGAGACTTTTTTGGGGAAATGGGTCTTTTTGAAGCAAATCCACAACGTACTGCAGAAGTTCGTACACGCGACGTATGTGAAATTGCCGAAATCACCTATGAAAACTTCCACGAATTAAGCAAACAGTATCCAGACCTGAGCTATGCCGTATTTGCCCAGCTTGTACGTCGCTTAAAAAATACCACTCGTAAAGTGACTGACCTGGCATTTATTGATGTATCTGGCCGTATTGCACGCTGCCTGATTGACCTGTCTTCTCAACCAGAAGCCATGATTTTACCGAATGGACGTCAAATCCGTATTACCCGTCAGGAAATTGGCCGTATTGTTGGTTGTTCCCGTGAAATGGTCGGTCGTGTCCTCAAAACACTGGAAGAACAAGGCATGATCCTGACTGATGGTAAAGCCATCCTGATTTATGATGTTTCTGCTGAAGATAGCAATGCAGCTTTAGAAGACGAGGATGATGAAGAATAAGTTTTCTTCCATTCACCATAAAAGCAAATCCTAAGATTTGCTTTTTTTTATGTCCGTAATTTGCAACCTGTTCTTTTTAAATTTTTATGACAACTTTAAAACAATTCATGATTTACCCCTGATGCAAAAATCAGTTAGCCTAATGCACAATGTTAAACCTGATAAAAATTAAGGGATCAACCTCTATGCAACTCAAACCTTTAGCCAATACAGGGATTCTTGTGCCTGAAATTTGTTTAGGCACCATGACCTTTGGTGAACAAAATACCCAGGCAGAGGCTTTTCAACAGCTTGAATATGCATTGGATCAGGGGTTATTTTTTTGGGATACCGCAGAAATGTATCCGGTCCCGCCAAAACCTGAGACTCAAGGAGCAACTGAAACCATCCTGGGCAACTGGATTGCACAACGTGGTCAGCGTGACCAGCTGTTCATTACCTCAAAAATCGCCGGTCCCTCACAAGGCGGCAGCCATATCCGTGATGGCCAAACACGCTTTACTGCAGCTGAGATTAGCTCGGCAATTGATGGCTCGTTAAAACGCCTGCAAAGCGATTATATTGACCTGTATCAATTGCATTGGCCACAACGCCCAACCAATTTCTTCGGAAAATTGGGTTATGGCAATACAGAAGCGCACAATCAACAGCAAGTCACTGCCTTAGAAGAAACCTTAAGCGCCTTAAGTGATGAAATTAAAAAAGGCCGTATCCGTTATATTGGGCTGTCCAATGAAACCCCATGGGGAACTTTAAAATTTTTACATCTGGCTGAAAAGTTAGGCTTGGAAAAATTTGTCAGCGTGCAAAATCCGTATAGCCTGTTGAACCGGACTTATGAAATTGGCATGTCTGAAATTGCCCATTATGAAAATGTCGGCTTACTTGCCTATTCACCTTTAGCTTTTGGTTACTTGACCGGTAAATTCCGTCATGGTGCTCGTCCAGCCAATGCACGGGTCACCCTATTTTCCCGTTTTAGCCGCTATAGCAATCCTGAAAGTGAATGGGCAACTGAACAGTATGCTCAGCTTGCAGAGCGACATGGCTTAACCCTAACCCAACTGGCATTGGCATTTATTAAGCAGCAGTTCTTTGTCACCAGTACCATTATTGGCGCAACCAACCTGGATCAACTGAAAGAAAATATTCAGGCTTTTGACATTGATTTATCAGCAGAAGTTTTACAGGGCATTGAAGATATTCACCGCAAGCAGCCGAATCCAGCGCCCTAATTTTATTTTAAAGCAGTGCTTAAAATAAAATGAGAAACGTTAGTGCTTTTATTCGATAACTTCAAAATTATTGACACAATCTTCCCTTGCGCACTCAGAATATATTCTGAGGATGCTCATCCCCCATAGGAAGAGGGAGTAAAAGCAAAAAAGGATGCTATAGGCATCCTTTTTTATGAATAAAACAACAATTAGCGTCTGTTATAAATAGCTTGAGCTGCAGGCAAGTTTTTACGCATTGCTTCGATACGCTGACCATTTGAAGGGTGAGTCGACAGGAATGATGTACCACCTGCACCTTCTAACTTGTTCATTTTTTCCCAAAGGGTAATCGCGGCTTGCGGGTTATAACCGGCACGTGCCATTAGCATTAAACCACCTTGGTCTGCACGGCTTTCAAGACTACGTGAATATGGCAAGCCCACACCCACTTGTGTGCCTAACTGAGCTGCTGCTGCACCCAATTGACCGACATTATTGCCTGCATAGCCTAAACCAATGTTTAAAGCCAGGTCAGTTAAAGCTTGTGCACCAATTTTTTGTTTGGAATGTTCTTCCAGGGCATGCACCATTTCATGCCCCATCACAGCTGCAATTTCAGCATCGGTCAGATTAAGTTTATTCACAATACCAGTGTAAAACACCACTTTACCCCCTGGTGCCACATAAGCATTAATCTGGTCTGATTTCAGCACAGCCAATTGCCAGTCAAACTTTTGGCCTGTCTGGTTGATTTGATCACCATAAGGTTTTAGACGTAAAAATACCGAATTAATTCGCTTATAAGTGGTAGATGAAGTATCTAAGGTTTTATTGGCACTTGCTTCCTGAACAGTTTTATTAAAGCCCTGCGCAGCAGTAACATTTAATGTGGATGAATCTGCCCCAGCCATATCCGCTACAGTGGTACAACCTGAAATAGTGATTACACTCGCTGCACACAAACTTAAAATCAGCTTGCTGTTCATTATAATAATCTCCGCCTTAAAACTAGATATCTCTTTTCAGGAGATTATATGAAATAGTGAATAATCTTTAAATTGATATTCTCTTCACAATCATATCATTTATGTAAACAAGGTCATTTAAGAAATTGAAAACTAAGCCAATAAAGCAAACATAAAACATTTAGCCCCAAGTATATCTGGCAAAGGGGTTTAATTTTCTGTTCCAGTTGTTCATTTTTGCGCTTAAAAAATAAAAATGCATTTTGAATCAGAACAATGGGGACCAGAATACAGGCAATGATAACGCTTAATCCAATAAGTGCTGCATTAATAATTGCGGGATCTTGTGTTTGTGCCTGAATAACCAGCATGGCAATAGTAGGAGCTCCCCCCATTGCGAAGAGTAATGAATAAAACATCGTCGCTGATATATTTTTATGCATCATGCACAACCTTGTATTTCTTTTATATTTAACATTCTAGCAAGCGCAAATAAATTAAACAGTATTCTCTGATGCAACTTTAGTCGGGCAAAACAGTCTGCATACAAGGCGTAGATATATTTTCCAAATGAAATGGACAAAAAAGCCTCGCAAATGCGAGGCTTTTTGTACATCTTAATTCTTGGCAGATTAAGCTTCGAATGGATGGCGAAGAATAATTGTTTCTTCACGGTCTGGACCAGTTGAAATGATGTCGATTGGACATTCAATCAATTGCTCAAGACGTTTTACGTAGTTAAGTGCGGCTTCTGGTAACTGATCAATTGATTTAGCACCAAAAGTAGACTCAGACCAGCCTGGCATAGTTTCATAGATTGGCTTTAAAGTTTCGAATGCAAGCGCATCAGAAGAACCTACGCAACCAGAATCAGCAGCTTCGTAACCGACACAGATTTTCACTTCTTCTAAACCATCAAGAACGTCAAGTTTAGTCAAGCAGATACCTGAAAGTGAGTTTACTTCTACTGAACGGCGAAGAATTTCAGCATCGAACCAACCACAACGACGTTGACGGCCAGTAGACGCACCAAATTCTGAACCTACAGTACCCAAGTGTTTACCAATTGCATCACCCACATCGTTCGCAGCATCGTAAACAAGCTCAGTTGGGAATGGACCAGCACCTACACGTGTTGTGTACGCTTTAGTGATACCCAATACATAGTCAAGGTGTAATGGACCAAGACCAGAACCAGAACTTACGCCACCAGCAGTCGTGTTTGAAGAAGTTACATACGGGTATGTACCATGGTCAACGTCAAGAAGTGAACCTTGCGCGCCTTCAAACATGATGTTATCACCGTTTTTACGGTATTTATGAAGTTCACCTGTTACATCCACAACTAATGGAGCAACAACTTCACGCCATTGGTCGCAAAGAGCAAGTACATCTTCAAGATTAACTGCTTCTACACCGTAGAATTGAGTCAACTGGAAGTTGTGGTATTCAAGGAGCTCGGTAAGTTGAGCTTTAAGATGTTCACCACCACGTACCAGGTCAGCAACACGAATTGCACGACGTGCAACTTTATCTTCGTAAGCCGGACCAATACCACGGCCAGTTGTACCAATTTTTGCATTGCCACGTTTTTTCTCACGCGCTTGGTCAAGTGCAATGTGGTTTGGAAGGATTAACGGACAGTTTGGAGAAATACGTAAACGCTCACGTACTGGCACGCCTTCTTTTTCAAGAATATCCATCTCTTTAATAAGCGCTTCGGGTGAAAGAACCACGCCGTTACCAATTAAGCACAGTACATTTTCACGTAAAATACCAGATGGAATGAGGTGTAATACAGTTTTCTTACCACCAACCACAAGAGTATGGCCTGCGTTGTGTCCGCCTTGATAACGAACGACCGCTGCCGCTTGATCTGTGAGCAGGTCAACGATTTTACCTTTACCTTCGTCGCCCCATTGGGTACCGAGTACCACAACATTCTTGCCCATAATAGCCTCATTGCATCATGCTGTTAAAATTGAAAACTTGAATCAGTGACTCAATACTGATTCAGGTCATTAAATCTGTTCGACTTTCCATTCCCCTGCTACATTCACCAATTGGTGAGTCGCAAACGGAATTGAGTTTAAATCGTCATTGCCTAATAACTGAATAACACTTAAGCCTTGTGCACGCAGAGCAGCAATTGCATCAAGTAATGCTTTGTCTGTCCCTTTCGGTGCAACCACTTTTTGAACTTGCTTGAACTGACCTGCACTGAGTGCATATAAGTCACAAGAGAAGCCTGTTGCAGGACGCGCACGCCCGAAGTGTTCACCAATACCGTCATAACGACCGCCTTGAGCCAGAGGGGCTGCACGGTTTGGTGCATAGACGGCATACATTAAACCAGTGTGATAGTGATATGAACGAAGCTCTACAACATCAATACCAATATTCAAATCTGGCCAACGTGCCTGAATTTCAGACCGTGTGGTTTTTACTGCATCAAATGCCTGTTTGAATGCCGGGTCTGCAATAATTTCAGCACTCAGGTTGGCTTCTAAAGCATCTAAATCACTGGAATAACGACCCAGTGCATAAAAATCTGCACCAAATTTCAATTCTTGTGTAACTTCAGCAAGTTCAGGCAATGCTTTACGTTGATAAAGATCTGAAAGCTGACTTTCTTCCGCCTTGCTTAAACCGGCGTGTTTAACCAGACTACGGAATAAGCCGACATGACCTAAATCAAGATGGATGCCATCTACAAAACTTGCTGTTTTTAATAAGTTGAGCATCACGTCAATCATTTCGACGTCAGCATCAATACTGTCTGAACCAAAAAGTTCCGCACCCAGTTGCAGCGGTGCACGCGTGGTATTAAAACCTTGAGGTTTGGTGTGTAAAACCGTGCCAGCGTAGCAATAGCGCGCTACGCCTTCGACCGGATGTACATGCGCATCGATACGGGCCACTTGCGGTGTCATATCGGCACGCACACCAAGTAAACGACCAGAGAGCTGATCGATGACTTTAAAAGTGGCCAAGTCTAAATCTTGATTCGATTCTGAGAGAGAAGAAAGAGATTCGATGTATTCGATAAATGGCGTGTACACCAGCTGATAACCTCGAGATGCGAGGAAATCCAATGCTTCACGGCGCAAAGCTTCAATTACTTGCGCTTGTTCTGGTAATACATCAGCTACACCATCAGGTAATAACCATGTCTCTGAAATGGGCATGTTGTAAACCTAAATACTTGTCAGCGCGGAAGTAATCCGCATAAAAAAATCGGGAGCACACCCGATTTCTCCTAGTCTAGCACGATCACTTTAGCTGTGCACATGACTTTTTGCAGATTTGTTCGTTTTTTACCAACTAATTTATGCCGTTTAAAAACTGAATCAGCTGAATCATTCACGATTGATCAGCACTCTCGCAAATTCAACCGTTATAAAGTAAAAAATACTGGAATCAGCTAAAATAGCAAAAGCCAATCTAAACTATTTGTATAAAGCCATTCTTCCAAAAAACCAGCGATGAGTCAGGCCCTTTTTATAGCAACGTTTCCAAAGCTGGTTTAGTGGAATATTCTGAAAGATCTCTCTACAGCTTCTTTAAGAATACTATAAGCTCACCTTAAAATTAAGCTGAAGGCTTGTCTGTTGAGTGAACCGTTTTTGCCAGCAGTCCAACCAATTCGGCATTTTGCGATTCCACCTGATTCAGTTTTGTCGTGGTTTTATCAATCACTTCTTGCTGAATGTGCATTTTCTTCGCCAGGTCCTGCATAATTTCCAGCGTTTTCCTAAGGTTATCTTCCAGATGAACCACTTTTTTTTCCAATTGTTGATTCAACTGAATTTCACTGAGTGCAGCACCTTGGTTGGTAAATTGTGCCCAAATCAAAAAGATCACTGCTATGGCCAAAAGGAAAATAAATCCCCATATAAATATCAACATAGGTGCGCTGCTCATGTTATTGATTCCTGACTTATTATTATCATGAATCGAGGTGATTAAATTAAAAAGACTTATAATTTTCGTATAACAATTAAAAAGTGATTGTAAAATTAACTCTGTCTAGCTAGAGAATATTTATTATAAGCATTTTTCTGGGTCGATGATCCACTGCCACTGTCCATAGAGCATTTCCTGGCAGTCTACCCATCCTACTGAAGACCATGCATTTACTCAAGATTTAACCGACTACACGAACAAATTAATAATAATTGAGCTACAGATCACACTTAATAAGCTAAGCCCTGCGAAATCCGATCACTTGCGGAAATCGCATCATTCAATAGCTCATCTCACCATCATCTTTTAAATAAGGTTCGCTATTTATGAGTAAAAGATTCACACAGGTCCAGCAAGCGATTCGCATAGCCCCATTCATTATCATACCAGGCAAAGACTTTGGCTTGATGACCCACCACCATGGTTTGGCTCAAATCCACGATGAGTGAATAAGGCGAATGGTTAAAGTCTGATGAAACCAGAGGCTCATCGGTAACATCCATAATTTCCGCATAATCCTGACGTGCCGACTTGATCAGGATTTCATTAATTCTATGTGCTGTGACATGCGACTGCGCAACAAAAGTAAGGTCAATAGCAGCCACATTAATGGTCGGTACGCGTATGGAATAACCATCTATGCGCTCTGCCATTTTCGGCATGACCCGTTTTAAGGCCCCTAGGGCCGAAGATGTGGTCGGAATAATATTGTGTCCTGAAGCACGGGCACGGCGTAAATCGCGGTGAGCATGATCCAGTACTGACTGATCTGCCGTCACTGCATGGATTTCTGTCATCAGTGCTGTATCAATGCCAAAAGCATCATCTATGATTTTAACTAAAGGTACCAAGGCTTGTGTGGTGCAGGATACACTGGAAATAATCCGGTCCGTAGCTTTGACTTCGTGATGGTTTACCCCATACACAATGGCGGCATCCACCGTGTCAAAGGGTGCAGCACCAATAATGACCCGCTTCGCCCCTGCAGTAACATGTCCTGTGGCTGCTGCACGTGAACGGAATAAACCGGTACATTCCAGCACCACATCAATATTTAACTTATTCCAAGGCAAGCGTTCAGGCTGTTGCTGGCTAAAAACCTGTACCTTTAATTGCGCCAGACCTGCAGAAATATGCAAAAAAATCTGTTCATCCTGCAAAAGCACTTCGACCTTGCCTTTGAAGCGACCATGGGTGGTGTCATATTTAAACAAATGCACCAGTGTTTCTACATCTGCAACATCGTTAATCGCCACGATATCAAAATGAAAATCCTTAGGATTTTCAAACCAAGCCCGTAATACATTGCGACCAATTCGCCCGAAACCATTAATGGCTACTCGTTGCATCAGATATCCTTAACTCTTGGGTAGATGTAAACACCGCTCTATGTTAATGGATTTTAACCAGATACCGATACCATTTCTGCTGCTGTATTTATAAAATATCTCGCAACAAAGGGTTCAGCCTGCTGCTTTTAAGCTTATTTTGTCGCAAATTTTATTCAGACCAGATTGCCTTAAAATATTTACTTCACTTTTCACTTACTTGATATCTTATGCATAAAGCAGAATTTGGCTGATTAATTCAGTGCATGAAACCTAATACCGCTTAAATAGAATTGTGATTAATTCGCCTTAAAGTGATTGGTGCATGCCGCTTTTTCCGTTATACTTTAGCGTTTTAAAATTTTAAGCCAGTATCTCAAGCCAGCTTTATAAAGGTAAGACTTGCTTGACGTGCTATTAGCCAAATACAAGATTTATGGAGTGACTTGGTTGTGAGTACTCGTTTTATGACATCAGCTGAAATTCGCGAAGCTTTTTTAAGCTATTTTGAATCGCAAGGGCATACACGTGTCGCGTCGAGTTCTCTGGTTCCTGCCAACGACCCAACATTATTGTTCACCAACGCTGGGATGAACCAGTTTAAAGACTGCTTCCTGGGTCTTGAAAAACGTGACTATGTTCGCGCAACATCTTCACAAAAATGTGTCCGTGCCGGTGGTAAACACAACGACTTGGACAACGTGGGCTACACTGCACGTCACCACACCTTCTTTGAAATGCTAGGTAACTTCTCTTTTGGTGATTACTTTAAACGTGATGCGATCAAATTTGCCTGGGATTTTTTGACTAATGAGCAATGGCTAGGCTTACCAAAAGACAAACTCTATGCCACTGTTTATCATACCGATGACGAAGCCTTCGACATCTGGAACAAAGAAATTGGCTTAGATGCATCTCGCATCATCCGTATTGGCGATAACAAAGGCGGTCAATACGCATCGGATAACTTCTGGGCAATGGGTGATACAGGTCCTTGTGGTCCTTGTTCTGAAATCTTCTTTGACCATGGCGACCACATCTGGGGTGGCTTACCCGGCACACCTGAAGAAGATGGCGACCGTTTCATCGAGATCTGGAACAACGTATTCATGCAGTTCAACCGTACTGCTGATGGCGTACTGCATCCTCTTCCAGCACCATCTGTAGATACAGGTATGGGCCTGGAACGTATTTCCGCAGTTTTACAACATGTAAACTCAAACTACGAAATCGACCTGTTCCAGCACTTGTTAAAAGCTGCGGCTGAAATTATCGGTTTAGACACGTCCGAACTTGAAGCCAAAGCACAAACTGAAGGTAAGCCAGTTGACTACCCTGCTTCCCTTAAAGTGGTGGCTGACCATGCACGTTCATGCTGCTTCCTTATTGCTGACGGTGTAAACCCTTCGAATGAAGGCCGTGGTTATGTACTGCGTCGTATTATCCGTCGTGCTGTGCGTCACGGTAACAAACTGGGTGCGACCGGTTCATTCTTCCACAAAATGCTTCAGCCATTAATCGAAGTCATGGGTGCTGCATATCCTGAACTTGCAGCCAACCAAGCACGCATCGAAGCGCAACTGCTGAAAGAAGAAGAACAATTTGCGAAAACTTTAGAGCAAGGTTTGAAATTGCTTGAAGGTGAATTGGCTCAACTTAAAGGTTCTGTGATTCCAGGCGCAACAGTATTCAAACTCTATGATACTTATGGCTTCCCGACTGATTTAACAGCTGATATTGCACGCGAACGCGACTTGACCATTGATGAAGCCGGCTTTGAAAAAGAGATGGCTGCACAACGTCAACGTGCGCGTGACGCAGGTAAATTCGCCATCGACTACAACAGTATTGTAAAAGTTGAAGGTGAAACCCAGTTCGAAGGTTATGAAGCCACTCAAGCTCAAGGCCAAATTGTTGCGATCTATAAAGATGGCGAACAGGTTGATGAAGTTGTAGAAGGCGACGAAGCGCTCATCGTATTAAACCAAACCCCTTTCTATGCAGAAAGCGGCGGTCAGATTGGTGATACAGGTATCTTCAAAAACGATACCGGTATTTTCGAAGTTCAGGATACCAAAAAATCTGGTGGTGCATTCGTACACCAAGGTATTGTGACCATGGGTAGCTTAAAAGCTGCTCAATCTGTTGAAGCGATTGTTAAAGCAGACATCCGTGAAGCAACATCACGCAACCACTCTGCAACCCACCTGCTACATGCTGCCCTTCGCCAAGTGTTGGGTTCACATGTACAGCAAAAAGGTTCATTGGTTGCATCTGACATTTTACGTTTTGACTTTGCCAATGACCAACCTGTTTCATTCGAACAGCTGCAGGAAGTTGAACGCATTGTAAACCGTGAAATTATCGCCAACACTACCGTTTCAACTGAACTTCTTGACATCGAATCTGCCAAAGAAAAAGGCGCGATGATGCTGTTTGGTGAAAAATATGGTGACGAAGTACGTGTACTTTCCATGGGTTCAATTATCGATGAGAAAAACTTCTCGATCGAACTGTGTGGCGGTATTCACGTCAAACGTACCGGTGATATCGGTCTGTTTAAAATCACCTCTGAAGGTGGTGTAGCGGCAGGTGTACGTCGTATTGAAGCGGTGACTGGCACAAAAGCGGTTGAAGTGGTTCAAAAAGCCGACCGTGATATCAACACCATCAATGGTCTGTTAAAAGCGCAAAAAGAACAAACCATCGAGAAAGTTGAAGCGCTGGCAGATACAGCATCCAGTCTGCAAAAGCAGATTGAACAACTCAATCAGAAATTGGCGAACTTCCAGGCAGCTGAACTTTTAAGCCAAGTTCAAACTGTGGCTGGTCGTCAAACATTGATTACTACTGTACAAAACATGGATGCGAAATCGCTTCGCAACCTGCACGACGGTGTAAAATCTAAATTAGATCATGCAGTGATTGTACTTGCTGCTGTAGAAGGTGATAAAGTCAGCCTTCTCGCTTCTGTAGCAAAAGACTTTACTGCTTCTATTAAAGCAGGTGACATCATCAAACACCTGGCAACCGAGCTCGGTGGTAAAGGTGGTGGTAAACCTGACTTGGCACAAGGTGGCGCGCCACTTAACGAGAAGTTTGCAACAGTGATGGCAGATTTGACTGCTTGGCTTGAAGCAAAATAAAACTTCACATTTTGTGTAACTGATCCTGATCGGAAAATCAGGGTCATGGTTTATATGGAACAACTATGGCATTAATCGTTCAAAAATATGGCGGTACCTCTATGGGTACTCCCGAGCGCATCTTAAATGTTGCTCGTCGTGTAAAGCGCTGGCATGACCACGGCCACAAGGTTGTGGTTGTGGTATCAGCAATGAGTGGCGAAACCAATCGCCTGCTTGCTTTAGCGAAGGCCATTACCGAAACCCCTGATCCACGCGAATTAGACCAGATGGTGTCTACGGGTGAACAGGTTACGATTTCTATGTTAGCGATGGCGCTCAACTCAATTGGAGTAGAAGCAAAATCACTTACTGGCCGCCAGGTTGGCATTAAAACCGACAGCGCATTCAACAAAGCCCGCATTGAATCTATTGATACTGATGTATTAACTGAAAACCTAGATGCAGGCCGCGTACTTGTGGTTGCCGGTTTCCAGGGCTTTGATGAATTGGGCAATACAACAACTTTAGGTCGTGGTGGTTCAGATACCTCTGGCGTGGCACTTGCAGCTGCACTTAAAGCAGATGAATGTCAGATTTATACAGACGTAGATGGCGTTTATACCACTGACCCACGCGTTGCACCAAAAGCGAAAAAAGTTGATCGTATTTCTTTTGAAGAAATGCTGGAAATGGCATCACTTGGTTCGAAAGTCCTGCAAATCCGTTCAGTTGAATTTGCTGGCAAATACCAAGTACCTTTACGCGTATTATCAAGCTTCGATAACGACGATGATGGCGCATTTGACGAAGACTTCAAAAACAACGTCGGAACTCTTATTACTACTGAATTGGAAGACAACATGGAACAGCCAATTATCTCTGGTATCGCGTTTAACCGTGACGAAGCAAAATTGACTATCTTGGGCGTGCCTGACCTGCCTGGCATTGCATCCAAAATCCTGGCGCCAATTGGTGCAGCGAATATCGAAGTTGACATGATCATTCAGAATGTGGAAGAAGACGGTACCACTGACTTCACGTTCACAGTCAACCGTGGTGAGTTCAATAAAGCAAAAGCAATTCTGGAACAAACTGCAAAAGAAATTGGTGCTCGTGAAGTTGCGACCCGTTCAGACATCGTAAAAGTTTCTATCGTAGGTGTGGGTATGCGCTCTCATGCAGGCGTAGCAAGCAAAATGTTTACTGCTCTAGCTGAAGAAGGCATTAACATTTTAATGATCTCAACTTCGGAAATTAAAATCTCAGTGATCATTGAAGAAAATTATTTAGAGCTTGCCGTGCGCACGCTTCACACAGCTTTCGGTTTAGACCGTGAATCTGGCGAATCAAGCGCACGCGCTTAATATGTAGAGTAACAAATTTAGTCCTTGTTGAACAAAATTTGCGAAATACTACAAAAAGAACAGAGCCACTATAGTTTTTTTTATAGTGGCTCTGTTATATTTGTAACTGAGGATTTTGAAAATATTAACAGAATTATTTTAGTCAAATTCTTGACAGATTGTTTTGATAATATTTCTATAATATTAAGGTTGTGTCTTTTTAAATTTTAAAATCAATTGCACGTTTAGCGTTTTGCAAGGAGATAAACATGCTGATTCTAACCCGACGTGTCGGTGAAACATTAATGATTGGGGATCAAGTCAGTGTAACTGTGCTTGGCGTAAAAGGTAATCAGGTTCGTATTGGCGTAAATGCTCCAAAAGAAGTATCTGTTCATCGTGAAGAAATCTACCAACGAATTCAACATGAACGCGCTATGCATGAACATCTGCAACACCTGGATCAGGATTATCAGCCTTCTTTTGAAGAAGATAATTTCCCACAAAATACCCAGAACGACTTTAACCGTTAAACCGTTAAAGGTTGTTCTAATATAAAGCGGCTATATGGCCGCTTTAAATTTATCTGCTGCTTATTTTTGTCCCAGCAAGGCCAATGCATTTTTAACCGGTGCATAACTACGGCGATGTTGATCAATCACGCCATGCTCAGCAATCGCTTCAAAATGGGCTTTGGTTGGGTAACCTTTATGTTTGGCAAAGCCAAAATGTGGATATTGCCGATCCAGCACCACCATCTCCCGGTCACGGGTCACTTTTGCCAGAATACTGGCTGCTGAAATTTCTGCATGCAGCGCATCCCCGCCGACCACCGCATCACAGCTCATGGTTAAGCCTTGCGGAACTTTATTGCCATCAACCAGCACATGTTCCGGCTGAAGATGCAAAGCTTCTACAGCACGGCGCATAGCCAATAAAGAGGCTTGTAGAATATTGATCTGGTCTATTTCTTCATGGCTAGCTTCAGCAATGGCCCAAGCCAAGGCTTTCTCTTGTATTTCTACAAATAATTTTTCACGCTTTTTTTCGCTGAGTTTTTTAGAATCATTCAAGCCTTCAATCGGATTATTGGGATCTAAAATAACTGCTGCCGCTACCACCGAACCCACCAAGGGGCCACGCCCCGCTTCATCTACACCGGCAATTTTCATTAATACTGTACCTACAAAAAAAGAGGCCGAATCACATCAACCTCTTTAATTTTAACATGAATTAAAGTTCTATTAGTTCATGGCTTCAGCAACACAAGCATTAATGGTTTTAGTCACTGCATTTGAAACAATGGTATTACGTGCAGCCGGATCAATTGCAGCTGTCGCCAAATCAACTGCAGTTACATTTTGTGGTGCTTTTTCACTGACACAACCACAGATTTCAGTCTGAATATTTTGCTTTTGAGTTGCAGTCATTAACTTGGTTGCATTTTGCCATGCTGGAATAGTATTCAGCTCGGTGGTACATTTGGCATTAATTGCAATTTTAATTGCAGCCATACCGAGTTGTTGAGTTGCCGATTGAGTACCTGTTGCACCAGTTGTACCTGTAGTTGTGCCAGTTGATACACATGCAGTAAGCGCTAAAGTTAAAGGTGCAAGCACAGCGATTAATTTTTTCACAGTATTATCCTGAGTTATAAAATCTGTTGGGCATATTTTGCCGAAACTTTCCCAAGGAAGAAATCTATATTTCAGTTGAATTTTCCACATCCGGATAATCTGCTTAAAAAAACGGCATCCTTTTCAGTGTTGCAAGAAGCACACGCTTCGTTCCATATCCATCATTTTTAAATATAGGCTTTTTAATTAGCATACCCAGACTTGAAAATGACATATGGATACATGGGTATAACATGAAAAGTACCTCACAATACTATACGCGTACAGCACAAATGCTGCATTGGCTCATGGCTGCTATTTTTATTGCAGCATGGTGCATTGGTTTTTATAGCGGAAATTTTCTAAGTTATGAGGTCGATGGAGGCTTTAAAGGTCAAGTTATTACGCTACATAAGAACATCGCCACCACTATTATCTTTCTGGTCCTGATTCGTATATTTTGGCGCTATACCCACCCTGTTCCAACACTACCCGACAGTATGTCACCTTTGATGAAAGTTTTGGCACATCTGGGACATTTAGCTTTATATCTCATGTTACTGGCTTTACCGATTACCGGCTGCTTATTTAGCTGGAGTGCAGGACATCCGACACCTGTTTTGTATTTATTCGAAATTCCTCGTTTGGTCCAGGATAATCCCGACCTTTTAGCCATCGTAAAACCTGTACACATTTATTTGTCCTGGTTTACAGGCTTACTTGTCATTGGTCATATTGCCGCGGCATTAAAACATCATTTCATCGATAAAGATAACATCTTGCGCAGCATGACCCGACAAGCAAAATAATCAATTTTGTCGCCATAAAAAAGCCGCACTAGTGTGACACTGATGCGGCTTTTTTATAATTCAATTTATAGTGATAAGTTATTGCAGAGCGTCCTGAGCACAACCTTTAACACTGTTCACCACCGCTTGTTTAATCAGGCTATTTTTTGCAGATTCACTCATCGATGCCATAGCTAACTCTTTGGCCGAGATATCCTGCAAGGCATGTTCACCCACACAACCACAGATTTGTTTTTGTACGGTTAATTGCCGCTCTGAACTCATGAACAAAGCTGCGGATTGCCACACTTTTGAAGCATTCAATTCACTTTTACAGCCTTGTTCAATCACTGGTTTCAACATTTTCTGGGTTAAAGTAGAGTTTTTATCGGTCGCAAAAACTGATACAGAGCCAATCAATAAAACGACTGCAAATACCCAGCAAAAAAACTTTTTCACATTAGAACCTAATAGTTATTGAACAGATCAATATATCAATCTGCCCAATCCAAAAGCATTTTTCAAAGGAATGGATTACACCAAAGAATCAATCTGTTGTGACCATTTTTGCTTTTCAGCATCAGAGATAAATGAAGCTTCAAACGAATTTTTCGCTAATTGCTTTAGCTCATCATTTGACAGGTCTAAAGCTTTTGTAATTGCAATGAAATTGTCATTCATATAACCACCAAAATAAGATGGATCATCTGAATTGACCGTTACATGTACACCCTGTTGCAATAAACGGCGGATATTATGCTGTGCCATATCATCAACCACACAGAGTTTTAAATTACTTAAAGGACACACGGTTAAAGGCATTTTATCTGCAATTAAATGCTGCATCAGCTTCGGATCTTCTTCAGAACGCACACCGTGATCAATACGGTTCACTTTCAGCAAATCCAGAGCTTCCCATACATATTCAGCCGGACCTTCTTCACCGGCATGTGCCACCACCAAGAAACCCGCTTCACGTGCTTTGGCAAAAACACGTTCAAATTTAGATGGTGAATGTCCAACTTCACTCGAATCCAGCCCCACCGCAATAATTTGCTCTTTAAAAGGTAAAGCTTGCTCTAAAGTTTTAAATGCGGCTTCTTCACTTAAATGACGCAAGAAACACATAATTAAATGCGAGCTAATGCCTAATTTGCTTTGTGCATCATCACAGGCACGTTTTAAACCCTTAATCACCGTTGCAAAAGCAATGCCACGATCGGTATGGGTTTGCGGATCGAAGAACATTTCGGTGTGAACCACTTTATCTGCAGCGCATTTTTCAAAATATGCCCAAGCCAGATCATAGAAGTCCTGCTCATGAATCAGGACATTCGCACCTGCATAATAAATATCTAAAAAAGACTGTAAATTATGAAAGTTATAAGCCTGTTTTACTTCCTCAACAGATTTATACGGAATATCAATATGATTGCGTTGAGCAATCTCGAACATCAGCTCAGGCTCAAAAGTTCCTTCAATATGGACGTGTAACTCTGCCTTTGGCATGGCTTGAATAAGCTCAAGTTGATTCATATCTTATCCTTATAAAATTTTTCAAAAATAAAAAAGGGTGCAAACCAAGTTTACATCCTATTCTAAATGGGGGGAATTAGCCGCCAAATACAGCAAATTTCAACGCCCAAAGAGCCGCAACAATCCATACCATATAAGGTACAGTTTTCGCTTGCCCAGTCAGCAGTTTGATTAATGCATAGCTAATAAAGCCCATCGCAATACCATCGGCAATTGAATAGGTAAATGGCATGCATACGATGGTTAAGAAAGCAGGAACAGCCTCAGTGATATCATCCCATTCAATGTTGACGATCCCTTGAATCATTAACACACCTACAAATAATAATGCAGGTGCAGTAGCAAAACCCGGAACCGATTGCGCCAAAGGAGCCAGGAATAAGCACAGCACAAACAACACGGCAACAACCACAGCGGTCAAACCTGTACGACCACCTGCAGCAACCCCCGCAGAAGATTCAATATAAGGGGTTGTTGAAGAAGTACCCAATGCCGCACCCGCTACAATCGCAGTCGAGTCAGCAAAAAGTGCTTTTTTCAAACGTGGTAATTTGCCATCTTTTAACAAGCCTGCACGATGTGAAACACCTACCAGCGTACCCGTTGAATCAAATAAATCCACCAGGAAAAATACAAAGATGACCCCAACCAGACTGGCAGTGAATAGGCCTTCAAAATCCATTTGCAGGAAGGTTGGAGCAATCGATGGAATGGCTCCTACAACACCTTTAAACTCGTTCAGCCCCATTGCTGTAGCAATCGCGGTAATCACCAGAATACTGATAATGATGGCACCACGGACTTTAAAGTGATGCATTACTACAATCATCAGGAAACCCAGCAAGGTCAGCAATACTGTCGGTTGTTTCAAGTCACCCAAGCCTACAAGGGTGGCCGGATTATCGACAATAATGCCTGAATTTTTTAATGCAATCAGTGCAAGGAACAAGCCAATGCCGCCGCCAATCGCAAATTTCAGCGACATAGGAATGGCATTGACAATCGCTTCACGGATTTTAAACATACTGATGGCAATAAACACCAGTCCTGAAACAAACACGGCAGCCAGTGCCGTTTGCCAAGGTATGCCCATACCCATACACACCGAATAGGTAAAGTAGGCATTCAGCCCCATACCCGGTGCAAGCGCAATCGGATAATTTGCAACAAGCCCCATCACCAGACAGCCAATTGCAGCTGCAAGACAGGTTGCAACAAAAACAGCCCCATGATCCATCCCAGTTTCGGATAAAATCATTGGATTGACAATAATGATGTAACACATGGTTAAGAAAGTGGTTACACCTGCAAGAACTTCTGTGCGAAAACTGGTTTTGTTTTCACTAAGCTTAAATAAGCGTTCTAGCATATTCTCTGAAGATGGATTAGGAGTCGTCATGACTTTACCCCTGTAAGTAAACTTTATGCTGTCAGCACGCTATAAAATTAATGATCCGTTTCTCAAATCACCATTAAGTTTATAGATGTCCAAGCAATCGATATGCCAATATTTTCATTAAAAACAAATATCTTCTACAATGTTTCGTAGGTGACAAAACAACCGGATAACAAAAACCATAAACAAAAAAGCCGCATAACTTTTATGCAGCCTCCTGAGATAGAAAGTCAAACACTTACAATGTAAATATAAGAATTCAGATCTTGGCAAATTATAACACAATGCTTTTTATTGTTTCTAAAATTTATTTTTAATTAAATTTAAATAACTTAACAATATATTTAAAACATATAGTAAAAACCCAGGCATTAAAACTTGCTGGATTTCACATGCAAGGGCACTGCAAAATGGGGATCCGAAGTTTCACTCTGCTCTACCACCCTATTATTTGGATTTGCTTCTACAGCCTTCAAAGATCGATGCGCATCCTGAATCAGTTGATCCATTTCCTGTCTTTTTTTCATTTGACTGTCGCGATAAACCCCGTACCCCAGTAAAACCACTGCAAAAATAAAGGTTGGAACTAATAATCTTTTCATCATAAAATTTTATTGTTCAACAATTCATCATGATGTTAACAAACATGAATTAAAATATAATGATAAAATATTTCAAAATCCTGTTTATTTTTTCGCAATAAAAATCCCGAAATTTATCGGGATTTTTACCTTGTTACTCTCATTTAAGCAGCTTGCTGCTCGTCGCGTTTAAAGACCAGCTCACCTTGTAGCGAACTATCCGCATCAAAATAGTAACCATCCAGATTAAATGATTTTAAGTCCTCAGCACGTTCTGCTTGATTTTCAATGATAAAACGTGCCATTAATCCGCGTGCTTTTTTTGCATAGAAGCTAATGACCTTGTATTTGCCATTTTTCTGATCCAGAAAAACCGGCTTAATGATCTCAGCTTTAATTTTGCCTGGTTTGACCGATTTATAATATTCATCCGAAGCAAGATTCACCAATAGTTCTGAGTGCACCTCGGCTAAATCATGGTTAATCAAATCAGTAATGATATTATCCCAAAAATCATAAAGATGATGACCACGTGGATTTTTGAGCTTGGTTCCCATTTCCAGGCGATAGGGCATCATTAAATCTAGAGGACGCAACAAACCATACAGTCCAGACAACATACGCAAATGCTGCTGTGCATAGGCAATATGCTGATCATTCAGCGTATAAGCATCCAGTCCGGTATACACATCCCCCTTAAAGGCAAATAAAGCCTGACGCGCATTAGAAAAGCTCAGCTCTGGCTGCCAATCATTAAAACGCTCGACATTCAACTTGGCAATTTTTTCACTCACGCTCATTAAATTGGCGATATCTGCTGCAGAAAGCTTACGACTCACATTTACAAGTTCTTGTGAATGTTCTAGCAATCTTGGCAGTGTATGTGCATCGGTTGGAAGTGCAGATTCGTAATCTAAAGTCTTGGCTGGAGAAATTAAGGCAAGCATGAATAACCTGGTCAAAAAACAATTAAACAGACTATAACAGTAGCATTGTCTTATTGCCAATGTGTGTTTTTACTGGGTCTTAACGCTAAAATAGCCCTCTCTTCTGTCATGAGTCGGTTATTACATGTCCGAGCAAATTTTCATTCAAGGTCCTGCAGGTCAACTGGAAGTTTTTGTTGATTATCCACAGGGTAAAGTGAAAGGATTTGCGCTGGTATGTCATCCTCACCCCCTACAAGGCGGCACTCCGCAGCATAAAGTTCCAGTTCTGCTTGCTCAGATGTTTATTGAACGCAGCTGTATTGTCTATCGTCCAAGTTTCCGAGGCTCTGGCCAGAGTAAGGGTGAGCATGATAAAGGCCATGGCGAAACGGATGATATTCTAGAAATTATTCAACAGATTCGCTGTAAGCATATCAATTTGCCTTTTTATGCAGCAGGCTTTAGTTTTGGTGCCCATGTCATGGCAAAGTGTTTTCATGTATTACCCGATGAAATTAAACCCAAACAATTAATTTTATGTGGACTACCTACTGCAACAGTTGCAGGTGTACGTCATTATGTTACACCACACATTAAAGGTGATATTCTGTTCCTGCATGGTGAAGCTGACGAAGTAACCTTGTTGTCCGACTTAATTGAATGGGCCAAACCGCAACGCCATTTACTCACCATCTTACCCGGTGCAAATCATTTCTTTACTGGATATTTAAAGCAATTACGCGTTGCTATCTCCCGCTTTCTTGTAGACGAATAAGCTGACAGCAGTATAGAGCATCTATTTTATATATGGTTTATACATGGCTGCAAATAAAAAGAGGAGGCTAAGCCCTCCTCTTGGTTTACTCATGGGGTCAAAATAAATATTTAACCTTTCCATGTAAAACCACTAAAAGATTCGTCTTCTTTTAAGGTATTTTCTACTGCTTGGGCCAATTGATTCAATAAACTTTGTTCCGTAATACGATCTAGCCAGTCCTGATCTTCAGCTGGGTAAGAAGTAATCTCGCAGACCAGGTGCCCTTCTGCATCACGACTCTGGCAGGTGACAGATAATGGCAAAGATTGATTGTCTACACTTACCGCAACCTGATCACCACTTTGCGACAAGGTCTGGAAACCGTATTGACCGAGTTCTTTAGACAATAAATCTGCAACATATTCCTGAGTCACATGGCAGTCATTCGTTTGCTGTGACACATGATTATGCTTTTCACAGTTTGCAGTAAATTCTAATTTTCTCATCTGTGTATCCAAAGACATTATTGTTGTATGGTTTTAGCATAAGCAATAAAAACAAAACAGCCAAGCGAAAGCTTGGCTGTTGTTTAACAAATATACAAAATTAGACTAATTATTCACTGACTTGAATGGCTAAACCAGCTTGATTGGCCAACTCAGTGAAAGTTGGGAAACTGGTTGCTACAGTTTCGGTGCCAATAATTTTAATTTCGCCGGAAGTACGCAAGCCCGCCATGGAAAAACTCATGGCAATACGGTGGTCATGATGCGATTCAATTTCACCACCTGTGAAAATTGCAGACCAGTCACCAGACTTGCCCTTACCTTCAATGATGATGCCATCATCGGTTGGCGTACAGTCAATGCCCATAGTCTGCAAGCCATCTGCCATTACCTGAATACGGTCAGATTCTTTTACCCGAAGCTCGGCAGCACCAGTCAAAATGGTTTGACCTTCAGCACAAGCTGCAGCAATAAATAAAGCTGGGAATTCATCAATGGCCAATGGCACCTGATCTTCCGGCATATGAATACCTTTTAAGGTGCGCGTGCCGCGAATACGAATGTCTGCAATCGGTTCACCGCCTGCGATACGTTCGTTTTCAACAGTCAAATCTGCACCCATCTGTTTCAGGATTTCAATGACACCGGTACGGGTCGGGTTAATCCCTACCGCTTCCAAAGTGACATCGGAACCTTCAGTAATGGCAGCACCCACCATAAAGAATGCAGCGGATGAAATATCAGATGGAACCTGAATATCAGTACCGACCAATTTACCGCCACCTTGCAGGGAAATACGGTTACCCTCAGTTTTTACTTCATAACCAAAGGCACGCAGCATACGTTCGGAATGGTCACGGGTCGGTTCCGGTTCAGTCACCGATGTTTCCCCTTCTGCCCAAAGGCCCGCCAGTAAAATCCCTGATTTCACCTGAGCCGAAGCCATTGGTAAGTCGTAATGAATACCTTTAAGCTTTTGATTGCCGGTAATGGAAACGGGCGGTGTACCACGCTCACCTGTAGTCTGAATCTGTGCTCCCATTTCACGTAACGGTTTAGCAATACGTTCCATTGGACGCTTTGACAAGGATGCATCACCAGTCATGACTGAATCAAACTTCTGTGCACAGAGCATACCGGAAAGCAGGCGCATGGAAGTACCCGAGTTGCCCATGTATAAGGCACTTGCAGGGGCTTTTAGGCCATGCATACCTACGCCATGAATAGTCACGTCACCATTTTTAGGCCCTTCAATACTCACGCCCATATCACGGAATGCTTGAAGTGTTGCCAATGCATCTTCACCTTCAAGGAACCCGCTAACATGTGTGGTTCCTTCAGCAATCGCACCAAACATGATGGAGCGGTGTGACACAGATTTGTCACCTGGCACGGTAAATTTACCTTTAAATGTCTTATCACCCGGCAAAATGGTAAATTGTTGTGTCACGTTATCGTTCTCCATCAAAGGTTTTTTAGCGAGCATATGATTGAAGTGTTGTCGCGCAGCTTGTGCATGCTCCAACAGTCCAATCAATGCCTTGGAATTTTCATCTTCAATGAGTTTGCGAATTTGAGCCAGTTGCTGCTCAAAGCCATCCACTGCATTTAAAATTGCTTTTTTATTGGCAAAAAAGATGTCATGCCACATTTGCGGGTCACTCGCCGCGATTCGGGAAAAATCACGAAAGCCCCCAGCGGCATAACGAAAAATATCCAGATTATCTTCCCGGTTGGCCAGTTGCTCAACCAGGTTAAAGGCCATTAAATGCGGAAGATGACTGGTATGGGCCAGCACTTCATCGTGCTTGTCCACATCCATACAAATCACTTCTGCCTTGGCAGCTTGCCACAGTTGAACCAGTTTATCCACAGCCCAGTCAGCACTGCTTGGTAATGGCGTCAAAATGACTTTATGATTGGCAAACAAATCAACCTTACCTGCATGCACGCCAGTATGTTCCGCACCCGCAATCGGATGACCCGGAACAAAACCTGCCGGCAGGTTTTCACCATATACGGCTTTGGCTGCATCCACCACATTGCCTTTGGTACTGCCCACATCGGTAATGATGGTGTTCTCTGACAGATAAGGCTTGATGGTTTCTAACACCTTTTGCGTTGCCCGCACAGGTAAAGCCAAAACCACCAGATCTGCACCTTGCACCGCATCTACGGGATTGCTATAGCCCTCTTGAATCAGTCCAAGCGCTTTTGCATCATCCAACGTTTTTTGCGAACGCGTTGAGGCAACAATTTGCTTTGCCAGTTTTTCAGCAATGATGACACGAGCCAGACTTGAGCCAATCAGCCCAAGTCCAATAAAGGCAACTTTTTCAAACAGTGGCTGAGACATGGCTTAGGCTTTTTCCTCTACCGCATCAGGAGCTAAATCGAGTACTTTCGCCAGTGCTGTCAGGAATTTGGCATTTTCCGCTTCAGTACCAATCGATACACGCAGATGATTTGCAATACCCACAGGACGTACAATTACGCCTTCTTTTAACAAGGCATTGAACGTTTGTGCTGGATCAGCCTGTACATCGACCAAAATAAAGTTGGCACGAGAAGGTACATAGTTCAGCCCCAAAGCTTTAAAACCAGCTTCGAGCTGTGCCATACCCGCCTTGTTCACTTCACGCGATTGCTCGATAAAGTCTTCATCCTTGAGTGCAGCAACCGCAGCAACCATGGCAAGATGATTGACGTTAAATGGCTGACGAATACGGTTCAGGTAATCTGTTACTTCTGGCGATGCCAAGGCAAAACCAACACGCAGTGCAGCCAGACCATAACATTTAGACAAGGTACGGCTGACAATCAGGTTTGGATACTGCTCCAGAAATTTCAGGCTGTTGAAGTTTTCCGGGAAATATTCCACATAAGCTTCGTCCAGAACAACAATGACATTTCCCGGAACTTTTTGCATGAAAGCTTCAAATTCGGCTTCTTCAAACCAGGTTCCCGTCGGGTTATTTGGATTGGCAATAAAGATCAGTTTGGTATTGTCTTTAATTGCTGCTGCCATGGCATCCAGATCGTGAGCAAAACCTTTGGCCGGCACTTCAATCGCTTCTGCATTAATCGCTTGAGTCACCAAAGCATATACGGCAAAAGCATGCTGGCTATAAATTACCGAGTCTTTCTCTGAAACGAATGCGCGGGCAAACATTTCCAGCAAGTCGTTTGACCCATTACCTAAAGTAATACGGTCAGCAGTTACACCAAATTGTGCCTGAATCTGGTCTTTCAAGATAAAACCGCCACCATCCGGATAGCGACCAATTTCTGCCAGTTCAGCTGCTACAGCCTGTTTGACTTTATCAGAACAGCCCAACGGATTTTCGTTTGAGGCTAATTTGACAATATCAGTAATCCCTAACTCACGCTCAAGTTCACTAATAGGTTTACCTGGTTGATAAGGCTTTAACTTTGAGATGCCTTCATTGGCAGGGACAAACGACATGTTACTCTTCCGCTATTTCAAGTGATAAAAGGAATCAGCCTAAAATTAAAAAATCAAGCCGATCACCAGAGTGATTTATAAAACTGCGATCGGATATGAACCCAATACGCGAACTTCTTTGACCAAAGGACGAATTTCTTCAATTGCCGCTTTGACATTTTCTTGCTCGATATGGCCTTCCAGATCAATAAAGAATACATAGGCCCATTTTTCAGGCAATGCAGGACGGGTTTCAATACTGGTTAGACTGATGTTGTGTTTGGCAAAGGGTGCCAGAATTTCCAGTAATGCACCGGCACGGTCATGCGCTGAAATTAATAATGAAGTTTTATCATTGCCACTTGGCGGTACTTTTTCACGACCAATTACCAAGAAACGAGTGGTATTTTCCGGATTATCTTCAATATTGCTGTGCAGGATTTCCAGGTCATAAATATTGGCAGCCACTTCTGACGCAATCGCTGCGGAATGCCATTCATTGCGAATACGGCGTGCCGCTTCGGCATTAGAACTTAAGGCAACACGTTCCACGCCTGGATAATGGGCATCTAACCATTTACGACATTGTGCCAAGGTCTGCTGATGGGCATAAATCTGTTTAATGCTGTCTTTACGGGTATTGGAGGACACCAGAAACTGGTGATGGATACGCAGTTCCACTTCACCAATCACATTCAAGTGTGAAGATTTAAAACAATCCAAGGTATGGTTCACCACACCTTCAGATGAGTTTTCTACCGGCACCAAACCATAATGTGCACTGCCCGCTTCGACTTCACGGAACACTTCATCAATGGTAGGCAATGGGCGGACAATGGCATCCTGACCAAAATGTTTCAATACTGCTGAATGGGTATAAGTGCCCACAGGCCCTAGAAATGCAATACTTTGTGGTGCTTCCAGTGCCAGACACGCAGACATGATTTCACGGAATAAACGCGCCATGGTGACGTCAGACAATGGACCTTCATTACGCTGCATAACATTACGTAAAACTTGTGCTTCACGTTCAGGACGGTAAAACAATGGATTCTCTTCAGCAGCAAATTTTGCTTTTGCGACAGCTTCAGCCAGTTTTGCTCTTTTATTGATAAGCTGTTGAATCTGTTGGTCTACAGAATCAATATCCTGACGGATTTGAGCCAGATCAAGAGAAGTCGATGTGTTTTGATCGTCGTTGATCATTGTTATGTTGCCCTTCAAAAACGTTATGCAAACAGTATAACAATAGTTAGCTTTCAAATGTTACGCAATAAGACTTTGATTGATTCAGTCTTAAAAACATACAGTTGATTTAATCAGCAATTTTATTGCTGATGTTTTTGCCCGGAGTATTTTAAATTGCTGAGCTTTTGCCAATTCGCTAAAAAAGACACCACGGCTATACATCTGTAATTCAGCAATCTGGCTCGCAATTTTATGTCATTTCACTAAATAAATTTATTGGTATTTGCAAATAAGCTCATCGTTAAAAACACTTAATACTGAATTATTTTTAGCCATTTTCCTTATTTTCAAAGATTCGATTAAGCGATTCTGGTCGAATATCTTCAAGTTCTGCAAGCAACAGTGATCGGTATTGTAGATCAACACATTCAGGAGTCACTTCAAACCTGGATAGCCAGGATAGCTTTTCATCTCGCAATGAATAACATCACAAAACGCAATCACGCCCATCTGACCGCATACAAAGTCAAAAAATCCACAGCCATTTTGAAATAATTAACAAAATCAATCATCGGAAAAATTTTGCATGCTGACCATTTGACACATGTAGAAACAAAAGTTTTTAGTTTAATTTTTTAATATTTACAAATGCTTGAAAACACTCATCCAGGTAAACTTACAGATATTTTACAGATGCAAGAGTCCTTTACCAAACTTCATCACAAAAGTTTAATGTTTAATTTATAGTCTGTGAACAAAGCAATTCGGAGAAAAATAATGTCCAAAAGAATCGCCGTGCTAGTGACCCATGATTTTGAAGATGTCGAATATTCTGAACCTGTGCAAGCCTTTCGTGCAGCACGGCATAGTATTTTAAATATTGAAAACAAAGCAGGCAATATTGTCTATGGTCATAAGCGAAAATCAGCCGTCACCATTGACCAAAGTATAGATGATGTCACCGTGCATGATTTTGATGCTTTGCTCATTCCTGGCGGTTATTCTCCAGACCGGCTCCGTGGCGATGACCGCTTCGTGGATTTTGTGCGTAAATTTGCCCATGCAGAAAAACCCATTTTGAGCATTTGTTATGGTCCGCAGTTACTGATTACAGCCAAAGTCGTCAAAGGCCGCTTAATGACCACCATTAAAACGGTTGCCAAGGATCTGATTAATGCCGGCGCAGTCTATTATGATGTTGGTGTGGTCAACGATAATAATCTGTATATCTCATCACGCTCTCCTGATGATTTACCTGCGTTTATAGAAGAAAGCTTAATGGTTTTGAATCAATAAAAAGCACCCTGCAAAGTCAGACCTGGTGTCCAGCTTTTAGGGTGCCTCTCTATTTATTCAGCTCTTTTTTTATTGTAGCGTCTTATTCATGAATTAACGCCCCAATAAGCTACGTGCTACAATCTCTTTCATAATTTCATTGGTTCCGCCGTAAATTCGCTGAATACGGGCATCCACAAAGAAACGTGAAATTGGATATTCTGTCATATAGCCATAGCCACCAAACAGCTGTAACAGCTTATCCGCTATTTTCATCTGCATGTCGGTTGCGAAACTTTTTAAAGCTGCTGCCGTTTCCACATCCAGTTTACCCTGCATATATAACTCAACGTTCTGGTTATAAAAAGCAGCAGTCGCCTGTTCCTCAATTTTCGCCTGAGCCAAAACAAAACGGGTATTCTGGAACTGGCTAATTGGCTGACCAAAGGCTTGTCGTTCTTTGACATAAGCAATGGTGACATCAATTGAACCACGAATAGCACCAATGGCTGTTGCAGCAATCGCGGTGCGCTCACGTGGTAATTCCTGCATTAAATAGGCAAAACCTTGTCCTGGCTGACCCAGCAGCTGATCTTTAGGCACCTTGATATTATCGAAGAACAGTTCTGAAGTATCTTGTGAATGCAAACCAATCTTGTTGAGGTTGGTGCCCTTTTTAAAACCTTCCAGGTGTGTATCTAAAAGCAATAAAGACACGCCTTTTGCCCGGGCTTGCGGATCAGTTTTAGCCGCCAGTACCACAAGGTCAGCATGTTGACCATTCGAGATAAAAGTTTTGGAACCATTGAGCAGATAGTGATCTTCCTGCAGGATGGCATTGGTACGCATGGCCTGCAAATCGGAACCGGCACCCGGCTCCGTCATGCCAATCGCCCCTACCACTTCACCCGTCACCATTTTGGGTAACCAGTACTGCTTTTGTTCTTCTGTCCCAATATGCAAAATATAAGGTGCTGCTATTTCAGAGTGGCAGGAAATACCGGTGGATAGTGCGCTAAATCCGGCACGTGCAGATTCTTCTACCAGCATCAGTGAATAATGGGTTGGCACGTCATAACCGCCATATTCTTCAGGAACATCCACGCACAGGAAACCGTTTTCACCCAGCAAGTTCCAGACTGAACGCGGCATAATGCCTTCCTGTTCCCATTGTTCATAATGTGGAGCAATATGCTCATTCATAAAGCGTTTGAAATTGTCGCGGAATAATTCTAAATCAGCATCATAAGCCAACATACGGCATCCTTATATTGAGTTGTTGTAGTTCTGTCCCTTTCTCATGCTATCCACTTTATAGATATCTGTCATGTCGTATAGGCTTTATATTTTATGACCTTAGGGTCAATAAAAAAGGAAGCCGTAGCTTCCTTTTTAAATCTGCATCGATTAAGCGTGTGCTTGAGTCGCTTCTTCTTGCATTTTTTGGTCAACCATTTCAGGATTGTTTAATGCTTCATTTAATTTAACTGTATCTAATTGACCGACCCATTTTGCAACGACAATTGTTGCCAATGAGTTACCCACAAGATTCGTCAAGGCACGTGCTTCAGACATGAAACGATCAATACCCAGAATCAATGCCAGACCTGCTACAGGGATATTTCCTACAGCAGACAATGTTGCCGCCATGACAATAAAACCAGAACCTGTTACACCTGCCGCACCTTTAGAAGAGATCAACAACACCGCTAAAAGTGTAATTTCATGTGCTAAATCAAGCTGAGTATTAGTTGCCTGTGCAATGAAGATTGCAGCCATGGTTAAATAGATTGAAGTACCATCCAGGTTAAATGAATAACCGGTAGGAATCACCAGACCCACAACTGACTTTTCACACCCGACAATTTCCAGTTTTTTCAACATGCGTGGAAGTACGGATTCAGAAGATGATGTACCCAGGACAATCAGGAGTTCTTCACGAATCATACGAATCAATTTCACAATACTGAAACCACTGAAACGCGCAATACTACCCAATACAATGAAGATAAACAGCAAACAGGTAATATAGAAGCAGATGATGAGTTGAGCTAACTGAGCAAGTGAACCAATACCATATTTACCAATCGTAAATGCCATTGCACCGAACGCACCGATAGGCGCAAGTTTCATGATCATGTTTACGATATTGAAGAATACATGCGAAATTTGATCGATGAATTTAAGGACCGGTTTACCTGCATCGCCCAATTTATGTAACGCAAAACCAAACAGCAATGCAAATAAAAGGACTTGAAGAATTTCACCTTCGGCAAAGGCACCCACCACCGTATTCGGGATGATGTTCATAAAGAAATCAACGGTCGATTGAGATGCACCGGATTCCACATACTTGGCGATACCTGAAGTATCTAAAGATGCAGGATCAATGTTCATGCCTACACCCGGTTTTGCAATATTGATCACCAGCAAACCGATAATTAATGCTAGTGTTGAGACAACCTCAAAATAAAGCAGCGCGATACCACCTGTTTTACCCACAGATTTCATGCTTTCCATACCTGCGATACCACTAACCACAGTACAGAAAATCACCGGTGCAATAATCATTTTAATGAGCTTAATGAAAGCATCACCTAATGGTTTTAATTGCTCGCCCAAGCCTGGAACACTTTGCTTAACGCCGTCAACGATTACAGATGAACTTGGGTAAAAATGCCCAACAATAACACCTAAAATGATGGCAACAATCACCTGAAAATACAGTGACTTATAAATTGGTTTTTTAGCCATAACATTACTTCTTTAGATATTTCCAGCACTAGAAATATTCAGTTTTTGCCTATTCTTACGAATACACAGCCTTTAATCCTTTTGTATTCATCACAAAAGAACATACAAAAAGTATTGAGTAAGCTCAAATACTGGGATATAAAAAAATCATAAACTTATCATCATGAATGAATTGAATTTATAAAAAATCCACCTATTCGGTCACACATGCTGATAAGCAAATCTACATAATTTTACCTAATGTTAAATTTTACCTAATTTTTATTTGTTGATGCGGTCTATATTGTTAAGTTTGTTTAAAATACCATCGCTACTCATTAGACATTAGTCGAAATAACTAAAGTTACTTTTATTTAAATTAGGCTGAAATATTTACCTTATCTTTATAAACTATTATCCATCCTATTTTCCTTTGCCAAGAAATACTCCTTATGCAAACCAAAAGAAATATCTACAAAGATGCTGAACATCCTTTCGCACAATATGTCCGTATTATAGGCAAAGGAAAAAACGGTGCCCGTTCGCTGACTTTTGACGAAGCCTATCAGGCATTCACCATGATCCTAAAAAATGAGGTTTTGGATGTTCAACTGGGGGCTTTCCTCATGCTACTGCGTGTTAAAGAAGAGTCTGTCGATGAACTGGCCGGTTTTGTACAAGCCACCCGTGATCAGCTCAGTTTCAAAGCTTTAGATGTGGATTTGGACTGGTCATCTTATGCTGGCAAACGCAAACATTATCCCTGGTTCTTATTGGCAGCGCTGACCCTGGCACAACACGACTATAAAGTCGTGATGCATGGCGCCTCTGGACATACCATTAACCGCCTTTATACCGAACAGGTTCTGGAATATCTTGGTTATCCAATTTGCCAGAATGACAGCGAGGTGGAACAGCAGTTGCAACAACGCAATTTTGCTTATATGCCCTTAGCAGCAATTTCACCTATTTTGAGCGATCTAATTTCTTTACGTAATGTGATGGGCTTGCGCTCACCTATTCATACTTTAGCCCGTTTAATTAATCCTTTTAATGCCAAAGCTACAGTGCAGGCTATTTTCCATCCGGCTTATCGTACTTCACACCAGCAGGCCGCATTTAAACTGGGCTATCAAAATAGTGCAGTGATTAAGGGTGAAGGTGGTGAATTTGAACGGAATCCGGATGCTAAAACCTTAATCTGCGGGATTAAAAATGGCGAGCTGTACGAACATGAATTACCGAAATTGACTGAAAACCGTAGTCCTGTTGAAGAAGAACTGGATTTAGCAGTTTTTAAAGCGGTTTGGGAAGGCAAGCAAGATCATGAATATGGCGAAATTGCTGTCACTGAAACCATGGGAATTGCTTTATACACGATGGGAGCATGTGCTTCTTATGAAGAGGCAATGTTAAAAGCCAAAGAGCTATGGCTAAATCGCCAGTCTAAAATCTGATTTGATGCAGAATAGATGATACGTGACAAAGCCATTCGCAATTGTTCGAGGCAAGACTTCATTTGATAAAAATGGTTCTGCGAAACATTCATCAAATGATAGTATGGAACGAGTTTTGCGGATGGCAATGCCTTTGGTTACTTTGGGCTTATCCAAAGTAACAAGATGAGCTTCTATAAATTGAGGTTTATCGGTAAGACATCCGTCGTACCTTTCAAAAAATTAAAATATAAAAAAGACACTGCAGTGTCTTTTTTATTACAAATAAATATTTAAACAAAACGAATCGGCTTGAATTCTTCGTCTTGCTGCGGGTCATGTGAATCGCAGTGCTCATCTTCTTCTTTGGTACCGCGGTCAATATAGCCACTACGTTCAGTCTCAGGCAAATTTTTTATTTCCCAAGCATAAACCGCTTGCATACAAATTTGGCGTTGCTCTTGCGTAAGTGCTACGCCATTCGGCCATTTACCAATTTCCACTGCTGTCTTTAAACGCGCAACAATTTCAGGATCGAGTACGGCCAGCATTTGTTCAATATTCATCATTTAATCCTGCTGTTGTAAAGAGTCAAAATCTTGGTTCCAACCCAGTTTGGTACGACAAGCAATATAAAAATCATAACCGGGTGGATGAAGGAGATTCAATTTAAATGGATGTTTGCGGATATGCAAACTATCCCCGACACTGAGTGAAACGCTGTGTTGACCATCGGCACTGACCATCGGTAAAACACGGTTTTCACGAATAATAATCTTAATTTCACTATGTCCACCGACCACAATCGGGCGTGAAGACAAGGTATGCGGGTGCATCGGCACCAAAGAGATGGCATCCATACTCGGATGGACAATCGGTCCACCACCAGAAAGCGCATAAGCGGTAGAGCCGGTAGGCGTCGAAACAATCAAACCGTCACTATGCTGACGATAGACATATTGACCGTCAATATTCAGTTCAAAGTCAATCATATGAACCGACTTGCCGGAATGTAAAACCACATCATTCAAGGCAATCGCATCATAAATGCTTTCACCTTTGGAGCGGATTTCCATTTCCAGCAAGAAACGGCGGTCGAGCTGAAATTCGCCTTTGAGCACCTGATCCAGCTTAAAAATAACCTCAGTCGGCTTGATATCGGTTAAAAAGCCCAAACGCCCACGGTTGACCCCAATGACAGGGGTATTGTGTCTGACCAGGGCACGTGCGGCATGCAGTAAAGAACCGTCACCACCGACCACAATGACCAGATCCACCACTTCACCCAGTAAACTGCGGCTTACCGTTTGCGTATTGCTATAAGGGACAAGGGCTGCTGTTTCCGAATCAAAAACAGGATGTAAACCCAAACTTAAAAGATGGTCATGAATAAGACTTAAAGTTTCCACGACGGAGGATTTATCTGGACGTCCTATTAATCCAATGTTACGAAAAGTTTTATGTGAAATTTGCACCTAGGTCATCGCTCCGCTACGATTCCTGACTATCATAGCATTAACCCTGTTCATTTTAAAAAGCTTTAAGTTCAGATTGCATTGACCATCCAGTGATTTCAAAAACTAAACCTGAGTTTAGCCAGTTATTCAGATCTGTTCACCTTGCATGAACTTAAAGCCATAATCAACCTGATTTTTTATGCTAAAAGCTACCCGGTTTACAAAATTACTTTAAGTAGAATAACTCAGAGGTATAGTGCTGTTCACTTGCTTTAATATGAACATATTTATTTGCAAATACGGTTTGAATACTAAAAATAATATCTTTTATAAAATCAAAGACTCATTACAAATATTTTGTGCGGTTTATTGTTATATTTTCTCTTCATTCACAGATTAATTATTGCAAAAAAATAAAAAGCTTCGCATGATTAGCACAATTTATTTGGATCTTATAATCATTGATGAAGTCTGAACGCGGTATCGGTTTAGTGGCCCTTATTTTCTCAATATTAGTCATTGGCATCTTCTTAGTTTTTAGTATCTATTTAATCCGAATGGATAATATTGTACGCAATAAATTTGAAGGTCAACGCTGGGACATTCCGGCAAAAGTTTTTGCCCGTCCTTTGGAGATTTATAACAATGCGCCGGTCAACCAGACAGACTTCTCTCAGGAACTCAAACTGCTGGGCTATAAAAGTTCTGATAGCTATGCCCAATCCGGCAATTATGTAAGCTCCGGTGATGCAATCTATGTGCATACCCGCGGCTTCGACTTTGGTGACAGCGTTGAACCTGAGCAGGTGTTAAAAGTTACCTTTAATGATAATCAGATTGGTGAAGTCAGTGCAACCAAACCTTCTTCTACCGGCATTGCACGTTTAGAACCCTTACTGATTGGCGGAATTTATCCGCAACATAATGAAGACCGTGTGCTGATTAAGCTTAATAATGTGCCTAAACCGCTCATTGAAGCCCTGATCTCAACAGAAGACCGTAATTTTTATCATCATCATGGCATATCGGTTCGTGGTACAGCGCGTGCTGTAGTCAGCAATCTCACTGGTGGCAAACGTCAGGGCGGTTCTACCCTGACCCAGCAGCTGGTGAAGAATTTCTATTTAAGTCCAGAAAGAACCTTAAAACGTAAAGTCAATGAAGCCCTGATGGCCATGCTGATTGAGCTTCATTATGACAAAGATGAAATTCTGGAAGCGTATTTAAATGAAGTGAATCTGGGGCAAAATGGCAATTATTCAATTAATGGCTATGGTCTGGCTTCACAGTTTTATTTTGGCTTACCGCTACGTGAACTGAATATTGCCCAGCAGGCTTATTTAGTCGGTCTGGTACAAGGACCGTCCCTGTTTAATCCATGGAAAAATCCGGAAGGTGCAAAAAAACGTCGCGATATCGTGTTACACAACATGCTGGTGATGGGGTATCTGACCCAAGAACAGTATGAACGAGAAGTTGCACGACCATTAAATGTCATTGCAAAACCCACCTTGGGGCCTGCTCGCTTCCCGGATTTCATGGATATTGTACGTCGACAGCTACGCACCGAATATCAGGAAGGCGACCTGACCAATCAAGGGTTAAAAATCTTTACCACGCTGGACCCGATTGCCCAAACCAAGGTACAGGAAGCATTTAAAGCATCTGTTTCCAATTTGGCCAATGCCAACCCGCAACGTTTAAAAGATTTGCAAGGTGCTGTTTTAATTTCTCATCCTGAAAATGGCGAACTGGTTGCCGCTTTAGGTTCGACTCAGGACTTTACTGGCTTTAACCGTGCGCTGGATGCAAAACGTCAGGTCGGTTCCTTGCTTAAACCGGTCATTTACTTAAGCGCAATCGAGTCAGGACGCTATAATTGGGCCAGTCCCATTGAAGATAGTGCCATCAGCATCTTAAGTGAAGGTAAAAACTGGACACCTAGGAATTACAGTGGTGGTGCACACGGTGTTATTCCAATGTCGGAAGCCCTGGCAAACTCCTATAACCTCGCGGCAGTACGTTTGGGTCAGGAATTTGGTATTTCCACCTTTAGCAATCATCTGAAAAAATTTGGCGTGACTGCCAATATTCCAAACTATCCGTCGATCTTCCTGGGTGCAATTGATATGTCACCGATGGAAGTGATGAGTATTTACGGCAATTTTGCAACCGGCGGTTTCAAATATCCTATCAAGTCCATTCGCTCAGTGGTCGATTCCAATGGACGCCTGCTCGATCGTTATGGTCTGACGCCACAACAAACCATCGACGCTTCTGCAGCTTATATTTTGAATTATGGTTTACAGCAAGTCATGAACTCTGGTACGGGACGTGCAGCTTATAGTGCTTTCCCTGCTGACTTGAAACTGGCAGGCAAATCGGGCACCACCAATGATACCCGCGACTCATGGTTTGCAGGCTATTCAGGCAATTATCTCAGCGTAGTCTGGCTGGGTCTGGATAATAACAAGGTGACTGGTCTAACCGGTTCTTCAGGTGCACTTCCGGTCTGGATTAATGTCATGAAACAGTTGCGTCAAAAACCGGTTAACTTGCGTCAAACTGACAGTGTGCAATGGCAATGGATTGATCGTTCGACGGGTCATCTATCCGCACAAGGCTGTGAAGGTGCGATGTA
The DNA here is from genome assembly GCF_013420235.1 of Acinetobacter sp. YH01022. Lineage (NCBI taxonomy): Bacteria > Pseudomonadati > Pseudomonadota > Gammaproteobacteria > Moraxellales > Moraxellaceae > Acinetobacter > Acinetobacter sp. YH01022. The sequence continues at coordinate 71,886 of NZ_VOYP01000008.1, forward strand.
CATTCCCTTACTACGCAGTAACATGCCACGTCAGGCCACCGGTTGTGGTATACCGCATTATCAGGTAGAACCTGCTGACACACCTAATACTGAAAACAATCAGACACCCGTAGATCAAAACGATAGTATTGGTAACTATATCCGTGAAAGTGAGACTGAAACCCAGAACGATGGTTCTACCAATCAGATCATTTCAAGCGGTAGTTATAACAATTAAGGGTAATAATTGAGCATGAACAGGCAATCTAAACGGCATAAACACGGGCTGATTATTCTGAGCTTGATCGCTTTGGCGGGCTGTCAAAGCCTGCCTGCTCCCAAGAGCAAACAGCCACCAAAACCTACCCAGACAGAAAAGCGGGACATTAAAACCCCTGCAGGCGTGGTCATTACCCCTTATGAACGTGAAGAAATTCAACGTAAAAAGATGCAGGTGATTGTTCCTGAGCAACAGAGCAAACAGCAGTTTGATGATGGCCGCCAGCTACCTGCATTTCAAAAGCTCATGCAAAAAACTCAACTCGCCTATAAGCAAGGGCAATGGAATGAAGCTGAAGCTGCGGCATTGCAAGCTCAACGCCTTGCGCCGCAATCCGCTGAAACCTTCTTGTATCTGGCCTTGATTGCCAATAAAAAGAATCGACCAGTAAATGCTCAAGCTTTGGCACAACGCGGGCTTAGTTATGCACAAACCAATGCCATGAAGAAACAGCTTTGGCAGGTCATTTTAAAAGCTGCACAACAGCAAAAAGATCAAAAAACCATTCAACAAGCGCAAAAAGCCCTGCAAAGCTTATAAACTTGAGGAGATATTGAACTGATCATCTCAATACATCCTCTGTCTTTGTTTTATAAAAATCTCATCCCGGCAATGCCATAACCACTCTGCTCTTTAGCAATGGCAAGATCACCCGCCTGCATGCCGCCCAAGGCAAAAACCGGTATATCGACCTGTGAAACCCAGCACTTGAACTGTTCCCATCCCAATGCTACAGCCTCTGGATGGGTGGCTGTAGGCAGAACCGGACTCAGCAAGATTGCATCACAACCGATGTTTTGCGCCTGTTGCATTGAAGCCAAATCATGACATGCCGCAATGTAACGTTTACCGATCTGCAAATCACCCGGCTTTAATGCCATCAGTTGTGGCTGTTTTAAATGAATGGCGGAAATGGCTTGCTGTTGAATCGGGTTTAATTGTTCAAAAATATCGACATTGACAATCAGCCGAGATAAATGCTTCACACTGCGCTTAGCCAGTTCCGTGAGCTGCTGCTGAGTTCCCTCGACACGCCAATATAACAACTGGTCCTGTTTTAACTGTGCAACCTCATCCAGCTGCGCTGAAATTTTAATCTGATGGGGCCAATACAGGCGCTGAATTATGGCTAAATTGGCTTTAGGGAAATTTAGATTCAACAATTCTTCACGGCTGTACCAGCTCCACGGCTGTTGAATTTCATTCAATAAAGCAGTCGGTACAACGGCATGAAATAAATGCAGCTTGACGATTACATCATCATATTCATGAACAATCACATCAAAGGCATGCCATTCATGCAGACCAATGCCCACTTCTTCATAAATTTCACGGCGGCATGCCGCCAAAGGCGTTTCACCCTCCTCCAATTTTCCTCCCGGAAATTCATGTTTATTGCCCTGATGCTGTTTCGCTTCACGCCAGCCGACCAGCACATTGTTCTGATGAAGTAAAATTGCAATGGCAACATCAATGATGGGTTTAAACATTCCCTGTTCCTCGGCATGAAAATATTACAGAGTGTAAGCAAATTTAAGTTTTTTATAAAATCTTAAATAATTAATTGACAGAATTACTTGATAATGATTATCATTTAAATAATTTAATACATACCACGGAATCGACGGAATGAACGCACCATTTAGCCTATTTACCCGTAATAACGATACAGCTCACTCACTTCCCATGTTGCACTCGAACAACCTGTTTGCTCTTGGGCGAGAAATTCGGATTATGCATGCCGGAGAAGAATATCGTCTACGTTTAACCCGTAACAATCGTCTTATTCTGACCAAATAAAAATAATTCACTCAACAATAATAAACGTGGAAATAAGCAGTATGAGCGCAAACATACTGCTTTTTAACTCTGGATATGCCATGGAAATTGCAGTTCAACTTTTAATCCACCATGTGCCGACCGAGAAAAATGAATTTCACTGGCATGTAATTCAATAATCTTTTTACAAATCGACAGCCCCAGTCCTGAACCTTGTGTCTTGGTACCCAATGCCCGATAAAAGCGCTCACCCAGTCGTTGTAAAACCTCTTCTGTCACAGCTTGTCCATCATCTTCAATCACGATGCTGATGTATGATTGCTTGTGCTGCATCTCAATCCATACATGACCATTTTGCCCAGCATAACGGATGGCATTGTCCAGCAGATTGCGCAGGCAACTGAAAATGAGTTTGTCATTGCCAGTAATCACCAGATTTTCGGCGAATTGTGTTGTCTGGATTTGAATATTTTTCTCGGCTGCAAAGGGCTGTAAGGCTTGCAAGACCTCATTGATTACCCTGTTCATATCCATTTCAGACTTGGGCAATTGACCCGTATGGGCCGGGTCCAGTCGTGCCAGTAACAGCAAGTTTTCTAAAACCTGTGTACCACGGCTGACATCATTTTGAATACTCGCCAAGTCTTGGTCGAGTTCCGGATATTTACGTTTCAGTACCTGCAAACGCATTTGAATAGCCGATAAGGGTGAACGTAATTCATGCGAGGCATCTGCAGTAAAACGCTGTTCTGCCACCAGAGATTGTTCAAGCCGCTGTAATAACTGGTTCAGCTGCCATACCATCGGCTGTAATTCTTTTAATTCAGGTACTTGCTGCTGAATCGGTGCGAGATCATCGGCACTTTTAGCTGAAATTTCTCTGGACAGTTGATGAATGACTTTAAATTGGCGTTTCACGGCAAAGTGTAAAATCAGCCACTGAATGAACCAGAGCACAATTAAAATCAGGCCATAGCCCATGACATTTTGAGCCAAAGCTTTAAAGCGCTCTCCCATCGGCTGCAATAGCAATACCGAAGTATTTAGTTCAGGATTTTGCGAGGTGTAGATACGCCACAACTGCTGATCGTGCCAAATCAGATCATAACCTTCATCGGCATTATTTTTGAACGTTGAAGACAGATGGTCCAAATGGAAATTTTCTGATTCGCTCAGTACCTGTTGCTGATCTTTTAACTGGTATTGAATGTCAAATTCATCACTGAGTTCATCGACCTGTTGTCCTGAACTCGTACTTACATCTGAAATCAACAGCATATCTGCAATTTCATCCATGATCTGGTCTTGTACCTGCATGGTCTGGTACAGGGAAACCCCCACAAAAAGCAGCAAGGCCAAAACCCCAGCCAACATGGAACTGAATAATGAGGTCTTGATTAACCTGGTTTGTAGAGAAATGGCTTTTGACATACTAACCCTGACTCATGCGATAGCCCAAACCACGAAGGGTCTTGATATACTGGCTGCCAATCTTTTTACGCAATTGATAGATAAACACTTCTATGGCATTGCTTTCTATTTCATCGCCCCAGGCATAAAGTGATTCTTCCAGCTGTTCACGGGTAATTACATGCTCCGGCTTTTGCATTAGTTTATGTAAAATCTGAAACTCTTTGGCGGTTAAATTGACGGTCTTTCCATCCTGAATCAGCGTTTTGGCCTGTGGATCGAGGACTAAATTTGCATAGCGCAGATATTGTCCGGCACTGCTTTGATGCTGGCGTAATTGCGAACGTACACGCGCAGAAAGTTCTTCCAGGCTAAAAGGCTTGACCAAATAATCATTGGCACCCAAATCCAGCCCTTCAACACGGTCATGAATACTATCCCGTGCAGTAATAAAAATCACAGGGGTTTGTTGCTGATGCGCACGTAGAGCTTTAAGAATGTCATCGCCACTGGCTTTGGGTAGTCCGCGATCGAGCAGGATGCAGTCATACTGATGCTGTTCAATGGCTAAAATGGCATGATCGCCACGTTCCACCCAGTCAATATTGTAGCCATCCATTTCCAACCATGTTTTGATGCTTTCTGCTTGGGAAGCATCATCCTCTGCCACTAAGATTCGCATATCTTGTTCTCATGTCTGGATATGTTTTTGTTTAAGATAACAGTTTTTTAAACCACATGATTGCAAAAAAACCACATGACATGCATGTGGTTTTGGGGAGAAATCAGGAAGAATCTCTTACATCTTGATCTATCATGGCATCACTTAAAAACGGATGGCATCCACATCAATTTCAATACGTTTAGCCGGTTTGTAATCGATGTCGACTTCACCGATGATGGTCACTGGCGTTTTGGCATTTACGGGTTTACCTTGCCATAACTCATCGTCAATCTCGACGGTCATGGTGCCGGTATTATCACGAAACTGGTATTTTTCATCCCCGACTGCTTTTACCACATAGCCTTTAAGCTGTACCTTGCTGTCATCTTTTAAAGTTAAAGCCTGTTTAACCGTAGTGGCTTTTTGTGGTGCAATTGCAGCTTGATTTACCGCAGTATTTGCCACGGCGAATGTTGTTGCACCGACCAAAGCAGTCATTAAAGCTATTTTAGAAATCATGTTCATGCTCAAACCCTCATTAAGTTGTTGCTCATTTCAATAGCATGATTAAAACAAATCAAGATGAGGTGAATCTTAAGATAGCTTCATTTTCAAACAGTATTTCAATTCAGTGGAACAACGCGTAACACCTCTTCCAGCGTGGTCATCCCTGCCAGCACTTTGCGCGCCCCCGCGATACGTAACGGCTCAATCCCTTCTTTTTTCACCTGATCACGGAGCTGGTTTAAAGTCGCATCTGCACCAATCAGCTGTTTGGTCGCAAGACTTAAAGGCATAAACTCATAAATGCCGACACGTCCTTTATAGCCGGTATGGCGACATTCTTCACAACCCACCGCCTGAAATACGAAGTTTGGCATTTCCAGTGCATAATCAAAGGTTAAATGCTTCCATTCCTGTTCATTAATAAAGGTTTCCTGTTTGCAATGCGGGCAAAGTTTACGTACCAGACGCTGTGCCAGTACACCTAAAATCGTGGCTGAAGTTAAAAAGGGCTGTACCCCTAAATCATGCAGTCGGGTCAGACTGGATGGTGCATCATTGGTATGCAAGGTGGATAACACCAGGTGACCGGTTAATGCGGCCTGAATCGCCATATTGGCGGTATCCTGATCACGAATCTCGCCGACCATAATGATATCCGGGTCTTGACGCATCAGCGCACGCACACCGTCAGCAAAACCTAAATCAATCCCCTGATTCACCTGCATCTGGTTGAAGCTCGGTTCCAGCATCTCGATTGGATCTTCAATGGTGCAGACATTGACTTCTTCAGTCGCCAGCTGCTTGAGTGACGAATACAGTGTGGTAGTTTTGCCTGAACCGGTCGGACCCGTGACTAAAATAATGCCATGACTATGTGCAGTTAAAGCCTGCCAATCATTCAGTAACCCGCCTTCAAAACCGAGCTGCTGAAAACTGCGTACCAACACTTCCGGGTCAAAAATACGCATCACCATTTTTTCGCCAAAGGCCGTCGGCAAGGTGGATAGACGTAACTCAGTTTCCTGTCCTTTAGGCGTACGGGTTTTTAAACGGCCATCTTGCGGTTTGCGTTTTTCCGCCACATTCATGCGGCCTAAAATTTTAATGCGCGAAATCACGGCGGTCAGGGTATTGGCCGGCATTTTATAAATGGTATGCAATACCCCATCAATACGGAAACGCACCTTGCCGGTATCTTTACGGGGTTCCAGATGAATATCACTGGCACCCTGTTCAAAGGCAAACTGCAACACCCAATCCACCAGCTTGACAATATGTTGGTCATTGGCATCCGGGTTTTGCGTATCGCCCAGTTGCAATAGTGCTTCTACGCCTTTGTTATCACGGTCATAAGCACTGTTTTTTTGCGATGAATTAACCGCCCGGCTCACCTGATAATATTCCACCAGATAGCGCTGTAATTGATCAGGGCTGAGCAGTACACGCTGAATTTTTTTCGGGGCAATACTATGTTCAAGATTGGCCACCCATTCCGTTTTAAACGGTTGATCGGTGGCGATCAGGACTTTGTCCGGCTGAATTTCGACGGCCAGAATTTTATTACGCACCGCAAATTCTTGCGACATGATATTGGTCAAAGCACCAACATCGGCCTTCAAGGGATCAATAATATAAAAAGGAATATTGGCTTTGTCTGCAATCCACTGGCACAAGCGGTTTAAGGTTAAGGTCGATTGTGGATGCGCCTGATCGACCAGATTAAAATGTGCGATCCACTGCAAGGGATGCCATTTCAGTTGCTCACGTTGACGGTGTGTAGTTTGGATCAGTAGCTTGTTACGTTCGGTAATACGTCCATCTTTTTGTAGTTGTTCCAGACACCAAGATGTATCCATTTCAAAATTAAACTTCATTATTATATGCCCCAAAACATTCACACACTATAACAAACTAAAGATCATCTCGCTTCAGTCCGTTGTTAGAAAAAGATATCCCCATATCTTTTTCTAAACTGATTTATATAACCGTTTACTGCAAAATAAACTATAGCTGTTTTTCATCAGCATTATGCTTTTACTTTCGGACATTTATAGCCAATAATGCCGAATATGCTGTTTAATTCAGCAGCTGAATATGCATAACCCGATAACTGGATTTTCACTGTGAATAATATGCTGAATCTGCCCCTTCAAAGTACATCATTTCAAGCCTTGCTGATGATTATGGCAGCAGCATTGGGCTGTGGCTTGCTGATTGGTCTGGAACGTGAACGTAGCAAGCAACGTGAAAATCAGCATAGCTTTGCCGGGGTTCGCTCATTCGCAATCTGCGCTCTACTGGGAGCCTTGTGTTTTGCTTTTGGCGATATCTTTGGCGTGATTGGTGCACTGATTGTTGGCGGTATCGGTATTTTCTCCCTTAAAAACCAGCTGCAAGATCCCGGGGTTACCACCGAACTGGCTTTTGTCATGACTTATTTCATTGGTGCGCTGTGTGTGTGGAATATTACGCTGGCTGCCAGTCTCTCTGTGATACTGACCTTCATTTTAATGATGAAACAGTCCATGCACGGGATTGCTGGAAAATGGATTACCGGGGCAGAACTTAAAGATGGTGTATTTTTACTGGCCCTAATTTTAATCGCTTTACCGCTGACCCCTGATACGCCTTTATGGGGCAACGTGCTTAATCCGCATATTATTTTAAAACTGCTCACCCTGATTCTTGTCGTACAAGCATTGGCACATATTGCCAAACGTTTACTTTCAAGTAAGAAAGCTCTCATACTTTCTGCAATTGCTTCCGGATTTGTTTCCAGTACAGCAATGATTGCACATTTAGGTATACAAGTACGCAATGAAGAAGCCGATGCCCGATCCAATGCCGGTGCAGCACTGATGTCATGTATATCCACTTTGGTACTTTTATTGATTGTGGTAGGAGGAGTCTCCTTAATCTGGCTAAAGCTGCTGATATTTCCCTCGCTCATTGCAATCAGCATTTTAGCACTGTGTGCTTACTGGCTTTTACGTAAAGCAGGGCCTATCGAAGAAACAGAACCTGTAGATAGTGCCATGTTCAGTCTAAAAGAAGCAGCCATTATTGCAGGGACATTAACGGTCATTCAGGCGGGTGTGCATGGCCTAGAACTCTTACTGGGTGATTCCGGATTAATTGCAGGTACACTGCTGGCTTCACTGTTTGAAATTCATGCTGCTGCAGCCGCTGTAGTGATTCAGGGTGAACCGACAAATGCAAGCTTGCTCTATGCAATGATGTTAGGTCTGGCTGCGCATGCCGTTTCTAAATGCATTAATGCAGCCATAAGCGGAGGATTAAAATTTGCACTTTATTTTGCACCTATACAAATTCTGCATATGGCTGTTTTGATCGGTGTACTTTGGTGGCTGGTACAGCGTTAAATTGAATTTAATTATTAACTATTATTAATTAATTAAAATATTCCTTTAGTTAAATTTAAAATAATGATTTTTATAATATTTTTAAAGTAATAATTAATCATTTACATTCTTAAAACAATAATTAATGATGAGACCTCTTTCATAAATCCCATTTATTTCTCCCTAGGGAAGAAAAATAAAAGGGTATCAATAATTATGAAAGACATATATTGGCATATTTTTTTCCTATGATCATAAAACTTAAATTTTTAACCAATAATAATGGGGGTATTTCATTATGAAGCTTAAATATCTGAGCTTATCAATTATTACAGCATTAACTTTGACTGGCTGTGGAGGCGGCGGAGGTGGCTCAGACAGCGCTTACCAAAGTACAGATTCTGGATCTGTCGAAGAAAATAAAGATTTTCAACAATGGCATTATTTTGAAATTGAAGCTGGATATGCAGTCAATGAACCAATTGAATTTGTTCATAATATGATTACCCTTGATCAAGGCAACGTATATGTTCAAGATGATTCACCTATACCAGACAATGACATTCTTGTTACTCAAAATGGTGTTTATCAAGATTTAGGACCAAAAAATTCCCAATATGGATATTTAACAGGGACAGGATCTTTAAGCAATTTAGTGTTTACACATAAACCTTATTCCCCTGTTGGCTCAACCGGCCTTATATTCAGCACAACTTTCAAAAAAATTGACCTCAGCGGCAAAAATGCCTTGGCGACATTGGAGTCCAGAGATCAATGGAAAATTGCAAATAATTCGATTTCAAATATTTCTGCACAGCGCCTTGCTTATTATAATTCAGTTAAAGACCTAACTTTCCCTGCTGGTGCATATTGCTTACAAAATAGTATTCACAGCAATAATCAAGAGAATATTTATCTCTACACCAGTGACAATAGTGACAAAAAACTAGCTTTTGATAGTTATGCAGCAGACTATGCCCAAAATGACAAGCACATCTTTAAGAAAACCTATAAAGATACCATTGCCTACTTATATTCCTATGACGGTACAGATGCAGGCGCAACTTATGGCGCTGCAGAATATAAAGGTAACTACTATGGTGCTGGACGCTATCTAGAAGGGATCGAATACAGCTTAGCGCAGTACATTCAAGAACAAAAAAACAAGTTAAGCAGTACATTAACTAATACAGAGCGCCAACTGGCCATTCAAGAAATTGAAACTTTGAACAATGAATGTAGCTGGTATAATGACACTGCAGCACAGTTTATTCAAAATTCAATGAAACCTTAAACTGCTCAAGCGTGCGACATCAGACAAGGAGCTTAAAGCTCCTTTCTTGACGTCAAAATTTCGAGAATTTGCACCTTATGGTCATCCACCTTAAACTTCACATTCAAGTCAGCAAACAACATGCCATATACCCGCTCCGCATTATTTTGATAAGCCGGTCTGGGATCAAGCGATAAAACCTGTTCCAGTTCATTCACAATTTGACTATTTAACCTACGGCCTTTCATTAAATCTTGCTTTTGCTGTTCGGCATTTTCTGTCCAGATCACAGAATGTCGTTCAGGTTCATCCTGTGCATAACCACTTTGCGCCGTAACGACAGCATCTGAATATTGGATATAAGGTTTAATATCGACAATCGGCGTGCCATCCAGAAGATCACTCCCTGTCACATACACACGTACAGACTTACCAACTTTTTTCACTGTCTTCAGCTGGACAACGGATAGACCTATCGGTGATGGACGGTACATACTGCGTGTTGCAAATACCCCGATTTTTGTATTCCCTCCCAAGCGCGGCGGACGAACTTGTGGTCTAAACTTTTGACTTTCTTTCTGATTTTTATTTTCGTGAAACTGCCACAACAGCCAGAGATGACTAAATTCATCAATCCCTTCAAAAGCAGACAAATCATTATAAGGTTCAACCATTTCAATATAGGACCCAACTTGTACCAGATTGGGTTGGCGTGGAATGCCAAATTTTTCTTTATAGGGCGATCTCATATACCCTATTATTGGCATTTTAAGCTCAGTCATAATCACTTTTTCTGATAAGTTCAATTAAATATATTCAGTTTATCGAGAATGTTTTTAGATTAGAATAGTAACCTGTTCTAATTTGATAACTTATTGAGACCTTTAATGGCTGCTTTCAACGTCGAAAAGATTACTCACGTCCACCACTGGAATGACACTTTATTCTCTTTTAAAACCACTCGTGACACTGCATTGCGTTTTAAAAACGGACAATTTGTGATGATCGGTCTTGAAGTGAATGGTAAGCCTTTAATGCGCGCTTATTCAATTGCAAGTGCTAACTACGAAGAAGAACTCGAGTTTTTCTCTATTAAAGTTCCAGATGGTCCTTTAACTTCTATTCTGCAAAAAGTAAAAGTGGGTGACGAAATTCTGGTTTCTAAAAAACCTACAGGTACTTTGGTTCTGGACGATTTGAACCCGGGTAAAAACTTGTACCTTCTTTCTTCTGGTACTGGTCTTGCTCCATTCCTGTCTGTGATTCGTGACCCTGAAACTTACGAACGTTTCGAAAAAATCATCGTGGTTCACGGTACACGTTTTATCTCAGAATTGGCTTACCAAGATTTGATTCTCAACGAAATTCCAAACCATGAATTCTTTGGTGAGTTAGGTGCTAAAGAAAAATTAGTGTATTACCCAACTGTAACTCGTGAAGAGTTCCATACTCAAGGTCGTGTAACCACTGCCATTGAATCTGGTCAATTGTTCGAAAAAATCGGTCTGCCACGTTTCAACCCGGAAACTGACCGTGCCATGCTTTGCGGTAGCCCGGCATTCCTGGACGACGTAGCGGCTCTTCTTGACCAGCATGGTCTAAAAGAATCTCCACGTATGGGCGTTTTAGGCGACTACGTAATTGAACGTGCATTCGTTGAAAAATAAGATTCCTTGAATCTAAAAAACCGAGCTGAGTAGCTCGGTTTTTTAGATTTTTTCCTTTAATTACTCAGATGCATGTACAAAAGGCTTATTCTCTTTGCGCTCTTGTAAAGATTTTTGAATGACTTGATATCCTGCTGTTAAACCTAAACTTGCCATAATTAAAGCGACGACAATATCAGGCCACATGCTCCCTGTACCAAACACACCGACGGCAGCCAAAATCACCGCGACATTACCAATGGCATCATTACGGCTACACAGCCAGACCGACTGCATATTTGAATCACCATCACGAAAGGCATATAAAATCACTGCCGCAGTGACATTGGCAATTAAAGCAAGCAGACCAATTGCCCCCATAGTCATGGCTTCAGGCGGAATACCTTGTAGATAGGCATAAATAGCTTTACCCATAACCACGAAACCAAACAGCGCCATGGTCGCGCCTTTTAACAACGCCACCGTAGCACGCCAGTATAGGCTTGCACCCAATACGGCAAGTGAGATGCCATAGTTCACCGCATCCCCAAAGAAATCGAGTGCATCTGCCCACAATGCCGATGAATGGGCATATGCTCCTCCAATCAATTCTACGATAAACATCACAATATTAATAATGAGCGCAATCCACAAAGCAGTCCGAAATTTACTATGTGGCTTTTGCGGTGCAGGTTCATGACTGCAACTACATGCCATTTTTCACCACCTCTATGACTTTATTTAAAACCTTGTTTGTATTATTGTTATTCAAAACTATGGAGTAACTCCAAGGTCAAGCATGAATACACCTAAATATTATTTAATTAAAGAATTAGCCAATAAAACCCAGCTCAGCACTGACACGATCCGTTTTTATGAGAAGAAAAATCTGCTCCAACCCAGCTTTCGTGGCGACAATAATTATCGCTATTATGATGAAAATACATTCAAACGACTGATGTTTATTAAACGCTGTCGCACGCTCGATATTTCACTCAGCGAGATTGAAGCCTTGCTTGAACTAGAACAGCAGCCCTCGCAAAGCTGCCATGCAGTGAATCAGCTAATTGAACAACATATTGAACAAGTTACTGATAAAATTATAGAATTACAAAAATTTCAACAACAGCTCATCCAGCTACGCGCCTCTTGCAGTAGCACCAAAACCATTGACAGTTGCCAGATTTTAAAACAACTCGAAGCCGAAAATAAGGAAATATCCAACTAATTTACTGGGTTGAATCTAATTTTTAAATCCATACAATTAAGCCATATTTTTAATATGCCTTTAATTTTGTCATGAGCATTACTCACGTTACAGAACTTCTTTCACCTGCCGGCTCACTAAAAAACATGCGCTATGCTTTTGCCTATGGTGCCGATGCGGTATATGCAGGTCAGCCACGTTATAGTTTACGTGTGCGTAACAATGCTTTCGATCATGACAATCTTGCCATTGGTATTGCCGAGGCCCATGCCTTAGGTAAAAAGTTTTATGTGGTGGTGAATATCCAGCCGCATAACTCCAAGTTAAAAAACTTCATTCGTGACCTGGAACCTGTGGTTGCCATGAATCCAGATGCACTGATTATGTCTGACCCGGGTCTGATTATGATGGTGCGTGAACATTTTCCCGACATGCCTGTACATCTGTCTGTACAAGCCAATGCTGTCAACTGGGCAACTGTCAAATTCTGGAAAAACATGGGACTCACTCGTGTCATTCTGTCACGTGAACTTTCTATCGAAGAAATTGAAGAAATTAAAAATAATGTTCCTAACATAGAAATTGAAGTTTTCGTGCATGGTGCATTATGTATGGCTTATTCCGGTCGTTGCTTACTTTCTGGCTATATGAATAAACGTGATGCTAATCAAGGCGCCTGCACCAATGCCTGTCGCTGGGACTACAAAATTCACGAAGCAGCTGAAGATGAAACTGGAGATGTGATTCCAGTTCAACAAATTGAAGAATCATCATCATGCTGCAAAAACAAAGATGCCGATGAGCAACACGCCCTAGAACAACACCAATTTGGCGAACCGGTTTTATTACAACGCAATGAAGAAGACATGTTTGCAGCTGAAGAAGACGAACATGGCACTTACTTCATGAACTCTAAAGACTTGCGTGCAGTACAGCATGTCGACCGTTTAACCAAAATGGGCATTCATTCCTTAAAAATTGAAGGTCGTACCAAATCATATTTCTACTGCGCGCGTACTGCACAGATCTACCGTAAAGCGATTGATGATGCACTAGAGGGCAAGCCATTTGACCCATCCCTGATGACTCAGCTAGAAGGTCTGGCAAATCGTGGTTATACGGAAGGTTTCCTGCGTCGTCATGTACATACTGAATATCAAAATTATGAAACCGGTTCATCGCGTTTTGACCATCAGCAATTTGTTGGTGAAGTATTAGAGCGTAACGGTGACTACATCAAGATTGAAGTCAAAAACCGTTTTGTGGTCGGTGACTCACTTGAGCTGATGACCACTTCAGGCAATATCACTTTTACTTTAACAGAAATGAAAGATAAAAAAGGTAATCTGATTGAAGATGCCAAAGGTTCAGGCCATATCGTGGATATTCCTGTCCCTGCCGATGTTGACATGAACTATGCCCTGTTGATTCGCAACTTACCGAATTCAACAGCAGACATCTCGGCTTCATCTTTAGCGTACCAAGCTGTTTGAGTATCCATACAACATGGCTCTATTGATTACTGACAAATGTATCAACTGCGATATGTGTTTGCCTGAATGTCCGAATGAGGCCATTTATGAGGGTGACAAGGTGTATGAAATTGATGTGAAGCGCTGTACAGAATGTGTCGGCTTTTATGAGCACCAAACCTGTGTAGCCGTGTGTCCAATTGAGTGCATTATTCCTCATCCTGAACATATGGAGACGCAAGAACAGTTGATGCAGAAGTTTAAGGACTTGAATTTATTCAAATCTTAAAAAAATCTTTGGAGATGGCATTAAAATTGCTTAATTAAATACAACAAGTTTGGGGAAAGAACAATAAAAAAGGCAAAACAAAAAATGCAGAAGAACAGAATAACCATGGAAATGGTCATAATAAAAAAAGGAACCCAGAGTTAGCATGCTGAGTTCCTATAAACAGGGTAAAACAAAAACTTGGGGAACTAAAGCCAAAGTGTCTATGTTTACATAGCCACTTTGGCTTTTTTAGTTACTGTCCCGAACGGATAATGTAATCAAAGGCAGATAGAGATGCTTTCGCACCTTCACCGGTAGCAATAATGATTTGCTTGTACGGCACTGTGGTACAGTCACCGGCAGCAAACACACCCTTCACGTTGGTTTCGTTGCGCTCGTTAATCACGATCTCGCCACGATTGGTCAGTTCAACAGCGGTTTCTTTCAGAAAATCCGTGTTTGGCAACAAACCGATCTGTACAAAAATTCCCGCCAGTTCAATCGTATGTTCCTCATTGGTAGCACGGTCCTTGTATTTCAGTGCAGTGACCTGTGAACCGTCACCGACTACTTCAGTCGACAGCGCATTTTTGATCACGGTGGTATTTGGCAAGCTGTTGAGCTTGTCTTGTAAGACCTGATCGGCACGCAGTTTGGTATCAAACTCAACCAAAGTTACATGCTCTACAATCCCGGCCAGGTCAATCGCCGCTTCCACACCAGAGTTACCGCCACCAATCACCGCAACACGTTTGCCTTTGAATAATGGACCGTCACAGTGCGGACAGTATGCTACACCACGGGTTTTGTATTCCTGCTCACCCGGAACATTCATCTCTCTCCAGCGTGCACCAGTCGATAGAATGATGGTTTTCGATTCTAACTTCGCCCCATTTTCCAAAGTGACTTCAACTAGGCCATTCGCCGTTTCATCTGCACCTTTGATGTTGGATACACGTTGCAGGTTCATGATGTCCACACCATACTCACGTACATGCGCTTCCATTTCGGCGGCAAATTTCGGACCCTGGGTTTTCTGTACGGAAGTGAAGTTTTCAATGTCCATGGTATCCATGACCTGACCGCCCATACGTTCCGCTACGATTCCGGTTTTAATGCCTTTACGCGCGGCATAAATCGCTGCGGTGTTGCCGGCAGGACCGCCACCAATCACCAGCACATCAAACGCGTCTTTGGCATTTAACTTTGCTGCATCTTTGGCTGCAGAATTGCTATCCAGTTTGGCAATGATCTCTTCCAGCGTCATACGGCCCTGACCAATGTGGGCGTTGTCCTGGAACACCATTGGTACCGCCATGATCTTGCGCTGTTCCACTTCATCCTGGAAAAATGCACCGTCAATCATGGTGGCCGTGGTGCCCGGGTTATAGATCGCAATTAAGTTTAGGGCTTGTACCACGTCCGGACAGTTATGGCAGCTGAGCGAGATAAACACTTCAAAATCAGCTGTTAAATTTAAACCCTTGATCTGTGCCAGGACTTCATCTGACACTTTTGGGGCATAGCCTGACACCTGTAACAAGGCCAGAATGAGGGAAGTAAATTCATGTCCCATCGGCAAACCGGCAAAGAAGACACGCGGTTCTTCCCCTTGTTTTGCCACCCCAAAGCTTGGGGCACGTTTATTTGTACCGTCGAAGCGGGCAGTCACTAAATCAGATAACGCTGCAACTTCAGTCACCAGTTCTTTAATCTTGTCAGATTTATCCGACCCATCTAGAGTTGCAATCAGTTCAATTGGGCCTTCAAGACGTTCCAACAGTGTTTTAAGTTGTGCTGAAGTATTTTGGTCTAACATGGCTAACATCTCCAAGGGAGTAAATGCTTATTTAATAAAGCTATAGTAGAATAAATATTTAAATAGGTAAAACAGTTTGTTTTTATAATTATAATCGAAATATTAAATTAAATAAGTTTTACCCTGTTTTGGTCTATCCTGCCCTTCAGCATTGCCTGAATCATCTGACTAAAAGAAGGCATCAAAAAATAATAAAAGCCCATTCCGGGGCTTTTGAAATGCATCATTTAAGCTGCATACGCTGCTCAACTCTGAATATTCGCCTTTTTAAATGCTGCGACAGCAGCAGTAGAATTGCACTTAAAATTCCGAACAGTATGGCAGCAGCAATAATCAAAATTTGTACCACTGAACTCATTTGCTCTGCCTGAGCTACCTGTCTGGAAACAATCTTTGCCATTGGCGTTAGACTTTGTCCATAAAGCTGGTGTTGCATGGTCCAGAGCTGTTCAGGCTTAAAACCATATTCAAAAAAATCAGGATCTGTTTTTTCGGCTTTAACCAGAGCTAAAACTTGTGGAATAGCAGCATCTTTATCAACCGGTTTATGCAGCAACGCGGCTTGTGCCAGTAAATAAGCTTTGACTGGCTCATCGACTTCACTTCGCTGTAAATACTGTGCCAGCTCGCTTTGCTGAATATTTTTATCGTATTGAATCACTTCCCTATAGGCATCATTCTCTTCATTATTTAAATCATATTGCAGATAGGTCAAGCCTGACCATAGCATAATAAAAGCAATGATCCAGCCCACAAACTTCAAAATAAAAGACTGAAAACGGACATAGAAAAAGCGGATTTTTTTTAGAAAATGAATGACAAAAAATGCACCCATAAAAGAAACGAACAGCTTCAGAATCAGCCAGCCAAACCATGACAACAGGTTGCTAAAATAATCCCGATGCTGACCAAGTTCAGCAAGGTTTGCATCTACACTGAGCGGTATATGCAATTGCTTCAGTTCCGTGGTAATACCGAAAAAACTATAGACAAAATCATGCTGTAGAAAAAAAGCCACCACTGAAGCAAGGAAAATGGTGCTGCTGGTGATCGCCCATAACATCACATTGCGTTGACGCATCTTCAGCATCACCACACCTGTTTCAATCTGTTGCGAATTCACAGCATATTCATCTAAGGGAGGCAAACGCTTTCTCCTAAAGTGCTGGCAATGAGCTTAAACGAAGGATTAAGATTTATTCATTCCACTACTACTTGATTCTATAACCAGATGATTCAGATTTTCCTGTAAGGTACATAAACGCGTTGTCGCTTCAGCACGTTTTTGCATTCCCTCTTTTTGTACCTGAATCACGTCATTCACTGTTTTAATGAGGGTATTCTGCACATGTTCAAGCGTTTCGATATCAATCACTGAACGCTGGTTGGCTTTGGCTGTAGCCACCGAATTTTGATGCAGCAAGTCGGCATTACGGCGTAACAGGTCATTGGTGGCATCATCTATACTATTCGCCAGCTGGACACTGTTTTTCTGTTCATGCAGGGAAATAGCCAAGCTGATCTGGTTTTTCCATGCCGGTAAGGTAATGTTTTTAATGGCATAAAACTTATCCACCAGCATCAGGTTATTGGACTGAATAATCCGGATCATCGGCAAGGTTTGCATGGCAGACTGCTGTAAAACCTGTAAATCACTGACCCGTTTTTCCAGATTATTGGCCAGATGATTCAGGTCATAGACCTTTTGTACCGTAGGCTGATCTTGGGCCTGGGCCGTTAAATGTGCAATTTGCTGTTGAATTTCCTGCTCTTTTAATTTCCCCGCTGCAATATAGATACCCAGCTGTCGGTATTCCTCCTGCACACCCTGAAACATTTTATCCAAAGTGTCCACCCGGGTTTTCAATCCCGATTGGGACGTTTCTATTTCTTTGACCAGAACATCAATCTGTTCTTTGGCGCTATGAAAATGCTGATCAAAGCTTTGCTTGGCCCCTTTCATTTTACTGATCAGGCCACCTAAAAAACCCGTACTGTGTTTCTTGTTCAAAATACTGCTGCTATTCAACTGCTGGGCAACCTGCACTACCTGATTCAATTTTTGACCGGTCGTATCCAGGTCTTTATTTTGTACCAGATTCAGCAGTTCGTCGGTATAACCCGACGTTTTTGTCGCAATATTTTTCCCATATTCCGCCACTGCATTATGGCTCATTTCAGCCAGTTCTTTATGTGCATTCATCACTTCATTAAAGTCTGAATCCTGCAAACCAATTTCCTGTAAATTCAATTGCTGAAACTTTTGCTGAACAAGATCCTGAGAGGCTTCAGCGGGTAAATCTTTGTGTTCTAAATTGGTCATGCTTCACCTGAAAATTAGGGTCTGATTAATGTATAGGTTTCTCGAGTGATTTTCTTAAAGTATGAATTAACTTCTCTCTGCTATGCTCCAGCTTGTCCAGTTCAATACCCGAACTGTTCTGATTGCTTTGTTTAACATGATATTGCCAGGCAGGAATCAGTATCTGCTGCGCCTCTTTAAAACGGTCCAGCAAAGTAAAAGAAAGCTGCTGCGACAACTGCATCTGTGTAATTGCAATATCATTACTGGCTTGCAAAGTTTGTAATGAATTGATTTTTTTCGATAACCTTTCAGCAAAATTATCCAGCGGATGTATATTCCTGACGAAATTTGGATATTCCTGTAAAAATTCCTGCGCTGCCCGAATGTATTTTGCCATTTGCTCACGATGCCCGAGTAACTGCTGAAAACGTGCCTGGGACTTTTGTATTTCAATCTGCAATTTTTGACTTAATTGATTGGCCCGATGAAGCAATTGGTCCAGGTTTTTATAATACTCGACCTGCCCGGAACCATATTCCAGATCAACCCCCAGCCACTTTTGCAAAGCATTAAACTTGCGGCGGGTCAGATATTTTTTTGAATCGGCCAATGCCTGAATCAGCTGCTCTATGGTGCTGCTTAATTGCTGGGTCAGATGTGGATCAACCCCGTTTAATAGCACCGACTGAGCCTGAATGACTGAATCGGCATAATGATTCAGACGATATTGATCTTGCAGCAAAGGGACCAAATCATTCTGCTGAATAGACAGCAGTTCAGCCCGATTCACTTCAATGTCAGCTAAGGCAACAAGCATATCTATCTGAGACATAATATTGGAAACTCAACAAAATCATTTTTATAGTACGACTTCTGTATAAAAGATCATGTAGTGTTTTGCAATTTTTCCGTACCTCCATCAGAGATGTGGCTAAAAGCTAAAATAGGGTTCGGCAATCCGTCGGAAAAACAATTTGCTCTGTGCGCATAATAAATTGATTATTCAAATATTTATAAAATAAAAGACTTATTCAGGTCATTTTTAGCGCGTGTTTTTATCGGATTATCCGGGATTTGATGGTTGAATTCTTTATTCTATGCTTCAGCGAATACAGGAGTATTCGACAGCAATGAAAATTCAAATAAAAAAATCGATTTCATGGAGCTGAATCGGAGAATAATGATATGAAAAACAAAAATCTTTTCCTCAAATGGAGTGTAAATGCGTTATTTGCATCAATCGCATTCACATCCCTGAATAGCCATGCCACGACATCTGTAATGCCTGCCCCGGCGAATAGCCAACAGGTATTTTTTGTGGGCAATAACTGGGATGGAACGGTAACCGTCATTCGTCCATCGGGTGATTTTGGTAAAATCGGTGTGATCAACATGGTTCCTGATCGCAAAGAGCGTTTGACGGAAATCCACCTCAATCCAATTAAACTGATTGCCTATACTTACATTCAGTCCACCGCTGGTGAAGGTCATGATCAGCTGGTGGATGACATGTATTCCACACCAGATGGCAAATCTGTGGTGGCATCGCGTCCAAGTTTTGCTGATATCGTGTCGATTAATATTGCAACGGGTAAAATCAACTGGCGTACTCCTATAGAAGGCTTCCGTGCCGATCATATGGCAGTTTCTCCTGATGGTCAGCGCTTAGCGGTATCGGCATCTTCAGGCAATGTGGTTCAGGTGCTGGATATCAATACCGGTAAAGAATTGGGACGCTTTGCAACTGGCGACAAACCACATGAAAATATTTTCTTTAACGGTGGCACAAAAATTCTAAACTCAGCCATTGGTAATGTGGAAACATCCATGGATGCCGCATGGCAAGATTTCACCAAAGGGAAACGACTCCTTACCATTGCCGATGCCAATACCTTTAAAGTCCTCAAAACCATTGATTTCCGTCCAGCACTCGATGCAGTTGGCCGTAAAGATTTGTCCAATGCGGTACGTCCGATTGTCCTGAGTAATGATGAAAGTAAAATTTATGCCCAGATTTCATTTTTTAATGGCTTGATCGAATATGACCTGAATCAGAATAAAGTGACTCGAATTGGTCAACTCCCAGGTAGCTCGACTATTCCGTCTGACCGGACCAAATATGTAAATGACTCGCGTCATCATGGATTATCAATTAGTGCTGATGGTGAAAAACTATGTGTCGCTGGAACCATGGATGACTATGCAACCATTGTCAACCGCTCAACCCTGAAAGCCGGAAAGCTGATTGCTGCAGGCAAGCCTTATTGGGCAACACAAAGTCCAGATGGTAAAAGCTGTGTAATTTCTGAAAGTGCGGCTGATGTGGTTACCGTGATTGATTTCGCAACGGGTGAAAAAGTACTGAGTGTTCCTGTTGGAAATCACCCACAACGGGTTCGTATCGGTTATGCACCTGCGGGCTGGTCTACCCCTTAACTGTTTAATTTATAAATCGTACAGGCCTGATCTTAAGATTGGGTCTGTTTTCATTTAAATGCAAGAGCAAGATTTCTGACATGGATCGTAGCATACAACTTGGTCTTATCATTGGTTTTATGGTGACCCTATCACTCTTCGTGGTGGTTTATATATTTAAACCGCTTTCCTCTCCACCGGTAGATACAGCAAAAGCAAAACCCACTCCAGCTCTTGTAGTAGCTCCTGTTGAAAAAAAAGTTATATCTACCACACCCGTTCAAACAGATACCGTATCGGTGCCAAATCAGGCAGAATTACTTCAACAACGCGACCGGCTATATAAAAATTTTGCAGCCATTAGCGACGCTTTGAGTCATGGACAGCAGCCCGATTTACGTCAGGTGAGCCAAATGTTGGAACAGCAAAAACAGCTGGTCAGAACAGGCATGGTTGCTGCGGATGAAGCTATTTCATATTGCCAGTTTTTAAGGCAGATTTTACCGGCAATGGAACATCAGATTGACCAAAATATTATAGAGTTAGAACAGCTTAAGCGTAGTGCTATACAAAAAGTACAGTCGTGATGATAAATAACATTAATGAACTTCTTTCATCAGCACCTTTTATTTCTTCCTATGAAGGGAAAAAATCAAGACGATTTATCAAGTATGGAAAAATTTAATATAGTCTGAAACATTAAAATATGTTGCCTTATCTATTTCACCCAATATTAATAAATAATGTACTCGTCCAATCATTTTTGCAGCTAAAGGCATTTCAATCTTGTTTAATATTAGGGATCGCTTGTTCACCAAATTCCTGAATACTCTTCTTTGAATATTTATTATAAAATTTCATTTTCTGATCAGGTGTTAACCCTTTCAATTTACCAGAAATTTTTCAAAGGCTTTGCTAAATAGATGATCATTTACAACTTTCGCACATTTAGCAAAGGAAAGCCCAAGACCCTACAATCCAACTTATTCTAAACTTGATGAAACAACCAATCCCAATACATCAAGATTTTCACCTTTGATATTTTGATCTAATTACTTTCTCAGCCAATGTGCTTACAATGCATTTTTCATTCTTATTAAGTTCTAAAAATTGATTATCTAAAGCATGATAAAAAATGAAAACCGCCTTAACCAATCTCTTTCAAACAATCCCGACACACCTTGATTTCTTTGTCATCAACCGTGTAGTCAACTTCAGTAGCACCATGCAGGCCAAATAAACACATTAAGAATTGGAGCATAATTTTTTCCAAAAAAAAGTCCCATGCGAGGGATGCATAGGACCAAAACCAGAGAAACTACAGCGTTTCAATTTGTTGGCGCATTCTAAATATGTATTTTAAATATATGAATATCAAAAACTACCAAAATTTATAAAAGATGAAATTTTATAAATAAAAACCAGAGTATTTTTATGCCTTAGTTTTTATACATATTCTAGAAAAATAAAAGCCCCAACATATTAATGAAGAGGCTTATATATCGTAATACTTTCGACAAAAGATAAAAATCTTCAATAAAAAAGCCTGCTTAACTCTCCAAAATTAAACAGGCTTAATTGCGCCAATACCTTAGACTTTTTGGAGTTATTATTTGTTTTCAGTGAATATAAGATTAAATTATTTCAGCATTGTGAAAATAAAAAAATATGATTATTAATTTAATTAATCGCATTTTTTTTGATCAGTGATTACTTCACTTCTTTCAAGCAATAACGGCATACCTTAATTTCTTTACCATCAATCGTGTATTCAATTTCAGTCGCATCATGAAGACCAAATAAACGCCTTAAGAAACAATGAAGCATTACTTTTCTCCATGCAAAAAAAAGCCCACACATGGAAAGACGATGTGGGCTTATAAACTAAGGATCTTGAAAGACCATTCAGAAACTACAGCAGTTTCTATTGACTATTTTGTACACTATTCAAGTAACATTCAGTGGCGGAATATACCAAAAATTAAAATATTACTAATTTAATCAAAATTTTAGAAAGACTTGATTAATAATATATTAAATATTAAAAAACCCGCTTAATCTGGGGATGTGATTAAGCAGGTGAAGTCTTTGATAACCATTTTATTATTTTTATTAACGCTGTGCTCTCTTGATGTAGTTAAAAATTATCACTCTAAAGCAAATTACAAAGTATAAAAAATATGCATAAATAGTTTCTGTTCGGTTACTTTAAGTTATTTTTGATTTTTGTTAGACAATAATAATTATTAAAATCTAATCTGGGTGCCCTGATATTGCTTACACAAAAAACATTTCTCAGGGCATTAAAAACGCTCACATTGCTGTGAGCGGTTATGGTACTTCTCGTCTTTCCGAGTGTCAGTCGTTTTTCCCAGCTAGGCGATATATAACTTCGTCTAACCTGATAAAAAATTACCCGGTATTTGCTATTTAATCAATCAGTTTATTTCGTAATTTTTTGATAAATATCACGTTTATTTCACAGCTGATCTGATTTTGAATTGATCACCACAGAAGTTCTATGCTGTGATCCATAGCGACTCACAATCACACCCACCTAACATGCATGGTCTGCTTTACTTGCTTTCGTTCTAAGGTTTGTTTGAATTGTCACACCCGTGCGAGGTTTTTACTCTAAAGCATGTTCTGCTAAGCGACACCAAAGCAGGTTTAAGCCACTATGGCTATGAGGTGACGTGAACCGCACTTTCTTAGCTTAGGTATTTTCATGACGTAAATTCCAAAAATTTTGACGTAAATTTAACTGCATTATCGACAAAAAATAGCGATTTTAAAGATAGCACTGTTAATGGTAGACTTTATTCAAGACAACAAAAAAGGGTTTTAAGCTACTGATTTCGCTTAAAACCCTTATAACATAACGTTTAGAATATTGGTGGATATCCTCTACCGAACACATTTTTAAAATTTTGATTTTTATATATTTTTTAATTAAAAAAATTCATTGATACACGTGGTGATACAAGAAATTGAGCACTGTTCGTCTCGATATCCATGCAAGTTGAGCAACTTCATTCTGAGTTAAGTTTTTATTGAGACGTACACGTTTGAGCCTATCACCTAAGGCCTCAGCAATTGAAACAGGGAAATCATTGCGATGAAATTGCATATCTTTGATGACATTCATAAGACCTTTACAAAGATATGCGATTTCCTTTTGTTGATGCAAATTTGGCGTTACATGTGGTTAAGTACATTAATTTGTACATAATCAGCAAAAAGTAGCTTTAAGTGCAAAATATTACACTTACCACACAGAGTATATACTAAATAATTTTGAAATTTTGTGGCTCCACCTAGAGCTTTAATTGTAAGCGAACCAACATTTAAACCACTTTCGATTTCCTTGCCTGATTTTTTAGCCTGACGACCTGCTTTATCTAGGCCTTCCTTGTAGTTACCGAGTTTAACGACCATATCTAATATCAGACGAGAGGTGGCGTGATGGATATTCTAGAAATTGCAAAAGACTTTACTGAAGACTTGGCACCGCATGTAACCAGTCAAACTGGCACAGTCAAAACAACTTACAGCTGAGCAAGTATCTGCACTTTATTATATCGCTGTTGATTTTTGGATGCGGAATGATGAGCCAAATGTGAATGTGAAATTGCCTTTTGAAGTTTTGCAGAGTTTGCGGGAGATGCCATAATGGGAGTTTTTCAAATCACCGTACATGGTGAAGCACCTCAGCTATTTGTAGGCTCTGAGGTAGGCGGTGCAAAGATCGTATCGATTAAGGATGTAAGCCCTAAATTAGTATCAGCTTCAGAATTGGCTCAACAATATGGCATTAGTGTTGATGTGGTCCGTGATCGATGTGCAGAGATCAATAAAGGTACTCGAGGAAAGTGTCTTTATGATCCAGAACAGGCGAACTTGATTTTAACGGCTAGGCCCTTGGCTAAACGTGGGCGCAGTAGAAAAAAATTAATTATTTTTTGATAAAGGGGTAAAACATGGAAAAAAAGCCATATAGGACTGTTGGCATAGTAGCCACAATCATCGTCGCAATTATTCTGGCTTTAATTATTATACCTGCAAGCTTTACGCGCATCACTGATGCAGATGTTGGTATTCGTCAAACGTTCAGCGGTGAAATTGAAGATACCGTACTGGGGCAAGGATTACATCAAACCGTGGTCGGTGATGTAATCAAAGTATCAAAGCGAAATCTTGTACTTAATGTTGAATCTCAACCAATTGTAGTCGAAAAGATTCCAATGCAAGAGTTTCAATTAAAAGTGAATTACGGGATTGTGCCATCAAATGCTGCAATCGCGTATAAGACTGAAAAAGCACAGCACATTATTACAGATGATGGTGATGTATATTTACTAGGTCAGTATGTGCAGTACGTTGCAAACTCGGCAATCAATGATGTTGTGAGCAAATATAAAGCTTTAGCTGTAAATGACAATCGAGCGGTCATAGAGACTGAAATAAAGAACAGTATTAATACTAAATTAAAAGCTCAAGGCAAAGATAAATTTGTCAAAGTTAATGAAATTAATATTTTAAAAGTTTCACCACCTAAATCTATTTTAGATTCATCATTAGCAATTGTTAATTCTCAAAATGCTTTAAAGACAAAGCAAAATGAATTAGAAACTGCACGTGTTGAAACTGAAATCAAAAAAGTTTTAGCAGAAAATGCATCTGAAAAATATGTAGATCTACTACGTGCAGAAGCCGAAAAAACTAAAGCTGAAGCATTGCTCAAAGCTGCTGAAAAAGGAACACTGAATACTATGGTAATTGTTCCAGACAAATTCACTGGTGTAGGTCAATTAAAATAATGAAAAGCCCTCTTATGAGGGCTTTTTAAGCGTCCATCATATCTGCAATATCTTCAACATCCGGGTTGTAATAAGTATTCACTAAAACTTTAATATTTTTATGCCCCGTCACCTTAGCCAGCACTTCTACCGGTAATTTTTGGTTATTCACGAACCGAGTAATCGCTTCATGGCGTGTGTCATGGAATGTATGTCGATAAGCCCTACTTTCGCTTTACGGCGCTCCCACATCAATCTGAAGGCATTCTCATTCTGGGGAATCAACTTATATCACCATCATGATCAATTAGGTCCAGTAAAGCTAAAGCCTTTTTCGTCAGTGGCACATTACGTGCATCGCCGTTTCCAAGGCAAATAAAAATGCCCAGGCAACATAATGTTCTGCCAATGTTGGCACCTGCCCTTGCTGGTAACCTAAACCTTCAAGAATAAGATCAATTTCATCATCACGAATACGGCGATTACGGGCTTTAGGCTTTGCCGGTTTCTTAATCCCCATCCACGGGTTAGTCTCAAGTAGGAATAGCTCTTTTACGGCGTAGCTAAATACAGATGAGTAAAGCGCGATTTCGCGTAGCACTGTATTAGCTCCAACCTGTTTTAAACGTTGATTTCTCCAGGCGGTTAAATGCTTTGGTGTGATGTCATGAATAGACATATCTGCCAGTGCACCAAATTTCTCATCAAAAGGACCTAATTGTTCTTTAACATACTTGGATCCTCGAAGCTTTCGCCCATGCTCATCATAATACTTATGAAAAAGTGTCTTGAATGGGTAATGCTGTTTTATACCCTGGTCTTCCGCAAGCTTATTAGCTTTTGCCTCAAGTAATTTTTGCGCGGCCCATTGCTCGCATTCTTTTACGGTATCTCTGGTTGCTGAATATGTTTTTCCAGCAATCATTATTTTAATTCTATAGCTTTCACCGCGCTTGATCGGTTTGGGCATTTTCAGGGTCTATAACTCTATATTCTTGGTCTAATCTTGGTCTAAATTTAACGGCATTATCGGCAAAAAATAGCGATTTTAAAGATAGTGCTGTTAAGGTGTGACTTATTAATTCATTCTGCACTGGAGTGATGCGGGAAGATTCGGGAAGTCCTGGGATTATGTGGGATGAAAGCTTGAGCTGATAAGCATTTGAGGATTTTTTTAAGGGCAAACCAGGTTGAACTTGATTTGCCCTTTATTTTGCACTGAATTTAACGCTTTCTCTGGATGTGTGGTTTTTTTAGTTTTTATTTTGCACTGTTTTTATGAGCGGAATTTGGTTCAGTAGAGCTTCAACAGTTGCCCCTACAATGTGGGTAGTGGTCTTGTCTGGGCTGTTGATATTGTCCAGGTTAAATTGCAAAGTAAAAAGCTCACTTCCCAATAGCTTCACTTGTATAGACAAATTTTGGTTTTTTGCTTCTTCACTAAACACTTGCATAGCTTTGGTACTTAGCTTAATACCCTTTCCTTTTAAATCATTCAATCCAAAGCTATTGTTATTACTGGGTTCTAGCATATTAAGACACGCTCCTTATTAGCTGGTTTATTGTTGAGGTCATTGCTTCCTTATATGAAGCGTTGCCACTATACAGCTCGTAAATTATTAGAATCAAATCAGTTTTTGATTTGGACGACATAGTGCGTCGCGTAGATTTCAAAGACTCTTCAATTGTGAAAATACAGTCTTCAAGCAATTGGGTATCCATCTCTTCATTTTCTTTCAAACTTGCATATACAGCAGCAACAAAACGAGCACGACCTTTTGGTTGCATTACACGACCAGTTGTCAATAGTGCCTTATCAAGTGTCTCAAAAGCCTGAATTAATAAAGATGTATCGAGTTCAATAGTAACAATTTCATCCTCATCAACCATCCCCTGGCAAGCTTCGTCGATTTGACGATTGATTATTTCATCATAGTTGTTAACAGGAAAAGGAACTCCCACACCAGTCGCAAGCCAACCAGGATCGGCCCCAGTCGCTGCACATATTTTATTTATTGTTCCTTGATGTAGGGACTGCCTTCCCTCTCTCCATATACCCGTAAAAGTTCCCTTCGACAAACCAACTCTTGTGGCGAAGCTATATGGGTGTGCTAATTCATTTACTGACATTAATGCCTTGATTCTTTCTTTAAGAGGATTATCAAGTTCTGAATTATTTTCAGCGTTTATAGAACTCATGACAAAAAACCTTATTCAAAAAAGAACTGCCTAAGCCATTGAAAAGTTTAAACTATTATAAAAACAACTCAAAATAGTTCTATTTTCAAATAAAGAACTGTTGACAGCTCAAAATAAAGAACCTATAGTTCTTTTTAGATTAGGTAAATACCTAGTCTAACGATTTAAAAAAATGCCTAAAAAGGCAAGGAGTTCATATGGGCTTAGAGCAAAAACCCACAGAACAATGGGATAGATACAGTATTGAAGCTGAAATTAAGCGACGCGGTAAAAGCGTTACCCAGCTTGCAAAAGACTACGGCATGTCTGACAGGACAGTTCGTAATGCGCTGTATCACCCAAGTAAAAAGGGCGAGATTGTTATCTCCGATTTTCTCGGAAAACCTTTGCACGAGCTATTCCCAGAACGTTGGACGATTGATAACAAGCGTATATACCCTCGTTATAGCAATAAGGAATGTGCCTAATGAAAACACACTACAGTGTTGCCGAGTTGCTAGCTTTGGAATTAGAAGGTTTACCCAAAACTCAAAAAGGTTTGGATAAGTTCTTAGCTAGGAACAGTTTTAAGTATAAAGAATTTCCAAGCCGCGGGAAAGGGGGGCTTCGCAAAGAATACGAACTACCAAAAAATCTCATGGATTTAGTGGTTCTTAAAAATATCAAAAAGAACGTTTCAACTATTTCAGAACCAACAGTTATTAATTCTAGTATTGTAGGTACAACTAGTGTTCAAAACTCAACGGAGTTGATGGACTGGCAACGTGAAATTGCTGAAAACCGTTTGTTTGTGGTGCGCTACATTCAGCAGCAAATCAAACAAGGTACTAAAAAGACTCCAGCAATCGAGCAATTTATTGCAGATGCAGAAGCGCTTTTATTACCTGAAGAAATGCAGCTTGCTGTGCAAAAGGCTAATGCCAAAGCAGGTGAAGGCCGCACCGTTTCTCGTCGCAGTGTTTTCGACTGGGTTAAATCAGTAGAGGAAGCTGAACAACATAAAATCAATGTCATTAGTGTGCTGGCACCTAAAGCCCGTCGTTCGGATATTCCAGTCTGGGCAATGGACTTACTTAAGCTTTGGGCACAACCACAAAAACCGACATTGGCTGCCGTGTTGGAATTACTTCCAAACTATTTAAAAGCCGATGTGCCTTGTCCTACCTATAATCAGGCATACCGTTTTATTAAAGAAAAAATGGGCAATGTTGAGGCGCAGCGCGGTCGTATGGGCAACCGTGAGTTAAAGAACTTACAGCCTTTTATCCGTCGTGATACCGAGCAGCTTTTACCTACAGATGTCTATACCGCTGATGGTCACTGCTTTGATGCCGAAGTTGCTCACCCTATGCATGGCAAACCTTTCCGCCCTGAAATTACATCCATTATTGATGTGGCTACACGTCGTCTGGTTGGGTGGTCTATTGACCTGGCGGAAAGTGGTTGGGCAGTGCTGGATGCAGTACGTATGAGTGCCTGTGAATGCGGCATCCCTGCCATTTTTTATGTGGACAACGGTTCTGGTTATAAGAACCAAATGATGGGAGCAAAAGGCCGTGGCGTGATGGCTCGTTTAAATACGGAAATGAGTCATGCCCTGCCATATAACTCTCAGGCCAAAGGTTTGATTGAACGTAGTCACCAGACTTTGTGGGTAAAGGCAGCCAAAAACTTACCGTCTTATATAGGTAAAGACATGGATGCTGAAGCCAGCAACAAGATGTTCAAGCTCACTCGTAGCGAAATCAAACAGATTGGTGTTTCCAAGGGACTGATGAGCTGGGCTGACTTTCTGAATTATGTGGCTGAAGTAGTGAACAACTACAACAACAAACCGCATAGCAGTCTGAAACGTATTACTGACCCTGTGACGATGAAAACACGCCATCAAAGTCCGTTAGAAGCCTGGAACGAAGCGTTAGAAATGGGTGCGCCAATTGACTGTGTTGAAGACTGGGACGCAGAGGATCTGTTCCGTCCTTATGAAGAACGCAAGGTACGTCGTGGCGAGATTGAGCTGTTCGGGAACCGCTACTTTAGCCAGGAACTTGCTGAATACCATGGGGATACAGTTTGTGTTGGTTATGACATCCACAATGCTGACCGCATTACGGTACGTGATGAAGATGGCCGCCTGATTTGTTATGCATTCTGGAATGCCAATAAGCGCAGTTACTTCCCGATGACCAAGGTTGAACAAGCTCGCCAGCGTCGCGCTGACGGACGTTTACGCCGCCTGGCTGTGAAGCAGGATGAAGTCTTGCAGGAAGTTAATCCACAGTTGGTTATTGAGCATATCGAGAATCAAACCGTTATTCCATTTAACCAAAACCAACATGCTGAATTGATGGCTGAGCTGAATGCTTTACCTATTTCAAAACCTAAAGATGGCGTGATTTATTTTAAAGAAGCCAGTGCATTGAAAACAGTGAACGATGAGATGCCATCTATGACTGAAAGCAAAATTCAGAGATGGATTCGTTTAGACCAAAAATTTAACCGTAATGAGGAGATGAACGAAGCAGACAAAACTTTCTGGGAACTTTTCCAGACCTCTAAAAAGTTTGGAGAACTTGAAGAGGAAGACGCTGAACTAAAAAGCTATTTAGCCCAGCGTCAGGGATAAAGCGGTATTGCAAGTACCACTTTTAAAACAACCTACTTTTTTAATGGTGATTTATATGAACCAAAATGTCAATCCTAATGATTTTGTGCCTAATGGCATTGCAATGAACCGCAATATTGCTCAGTGCTATACAGCAGTGAAGCGTACTTTAGAACGTAATCCTTTATTACCAGGTATTTCAGCGTTCTATGGTCCTAGCGGTTTTGGTAAATCCACAGCTGCAAATTATGTTGCAACTAAAACTAATGCTTTTTATGTACAAGTTAAAAGTACCTATACAAAAAAAGCATTCTTACAAGCCTTGCTGCGTGAAATGTCGATTCCATACCCAGTAACACTTAGCGAAATGATGGAACTGGCAAGTAGTGAACTGGCTAAGTCTGGCCGCCCGTTAATCATTGATGAGTTTGATCATCTTGTTCAAGGCAACAAAGTTGAAATTGTGCGTGACCTGTATGAAGCCAGCCAAGGTACATTCTTGATTATTGGTGAGGAAATGCTGGCTAGGAAACTTGAGAAATGGGAGCGATTCCATGGCCGCATTTTGAACTGGGTTCCTGCTCTTCCTGCTGACATTTCAGATGCAAAGTTACTTTGCTCTATCTACGCACCAATGCTTGAAATTGATGAACCTGTTTTAGAGCAACTTGTAAGTCAAGTACGCGGATCTACACGTCGTGTTTCAACAAACCTCGAAATGTTGAATGAAAAAGCACTCGAAGAAGGCGTTAAACATATCAGTCTTAAGACTTTAAAAAGTTTACTGCCTGATGGATTCGTTACTGGCGAAAGCCCTAAACCACGCAGTTTCTAAGGATTGTTGTAAATGCAAGTTGGTACAAATTCGTCAGTTTTGACAAAAGGGGAAAGTCTTATGAATGCAGGTCAACCATACCAATCACCACGTCAAAGGGTTTGGGTTGCCATTCGTAAGCATCGTAATGAATTCACGATTCAACAAGTCGCTGAATTAGGTCAGATGAAATATGAAAGTGCACGAGAATTTATTTGCAGTCTAACAAAAGCAGGAGTTACAGAGATTCTTCGTGAAGACAAAGTGTATGACCACGCCAAATCAATTAAAAAACGTTATTACAGATTGATTCAAGATCTTGGTTATACAGTGCCAACTCTAACTAAGGATGGAACTGTAGTTTCAAAGGTGACTGGTAATAAAGCTATGTGGAATGCACTGCGAATTACAAAGCGTGCATTGAATGCAAATGAACTAGCTCAACTAGCCTCCAATGATGAGTTAACAATCAAAGTTGAGACTGCTAAAGAGTATTTACGTGCGTTACAACGTGCTGGTTATTTAGTTGTTACACAGCAAGCAAATAATGCAGGTGGAAGAGCTAAGTATCAATTGCTACCGAATATGAACACTGGGCCAAACCCACCCCAGATCCAACGTGCAAAACAAGTGTTTGATCCAAATACCAATACCTTGATGTATACAGAACGCCCAGAACTCGAAGAAGAACTGAAGCATGGGACTCTGTCACTCAACCAAGAGGAAATTAATGATGAATAACCATATCCAGATTAATCCTGAATCACATGCTTTTGTTGCCCAAGATCGAATGCGCTTGTTCACGGAACGCAATAAGTTCAAGGCTTTAGCTGAACAGCATGAACGGGAGCTTACTGAAACTCAGGTACGCAGCAAAAATCTGATTTCACTTTTGCTTTGCCTGAATGTCGTACTGATCGGAGTACTTGTCTATGTCCTACAACGCACATAAACCAGAATGGATTTTGCTAGTTGAACAGCGCAAAGAGCAACTTGGAAGCATTCAAAAAGTTGCCGATGAGCTGGGATATGCCAGGCCAAGTCTGTCACTTGCCCTACGCGGTAAATACGTCGGGAATACCGATAGATTGGAAAAAACAGTTATGCGGGTTTTGGGCAGTGTTCACTGTCCTCACCTTGAACAAGAGCTAAGCCCAGAAAAGTGTGTGAGTT
This sequence comes from Acinetobacter sp. YH01022, assembly GCF_013420235.1. Taxonomy (NCBI): domain Bacteria; kingdom Pseudomonadati; phylum Pseudomonadota; class Gammaproteobacteria; order Moraxellales; family Moraxellaceae; genus Acinetobacter; species Acinetobacter sp. YH01022. Next base: position 103,865 of record NZ_VOYP01000008.1, read on the forward strand.
TCCGCGAACGTGAAGCTCCGACACAAAACCCTGCGGAAATGCGGCATTGGAGAGCTTGTCAAAAATGTCCTCATGCCTGCATCAGAAAAAGAATTCTTTAAAAGGATAAATAAATGGCTGATTTAGCAGACATTGCTGGTGAAATTGCTGATGAGCATCTGGCTCATACGCTTGAAAACCGTCAGCAATATAACGCTGAAAGTGAGTTTGAGTGCCTTGAATGTGGCTGCCAAATTCCAGAACAACGTCGTGCCTTGGGTGGTGTGACACTTTGTATTGACTGCCAAACGGTAGTTGAAATTCACAACAAACAATATCGTTAATGGGGAAATAATGAACGCAATTGTAGAAGTTCCAGCAGGTTATCGTATTGATGCCAAAGGACGTTTGATTCCAGTTGATCAAGTTAAAGCAATTGATATTGAACGTAGTGATCTGGTCGAACGTTTGATTGGTGGTGCCAAGCTACTACAGCAACAAATGCTGGCATTTAAAAAACTGGCATTTGAAGATATTGCTGCCTTTATTCAGCTTTCTGCTGAACAGCATGGCGTACAATTAGGAGGGAACAAAGGTAACGTGACGCTATTCAGCTTTGACGGCAAATACAAGATTGTGCGCCAAAGCCAGGAAAGCATTCGTTTTGATGAAAGCTTGCAGGCTGCCAAAGCATTAATTGATGAATGTATTTCTGAATGGGCTGCCGGATCTAACGACAACATTCGTGTGCTGATCAATGATGCCTTCCAGGTTGACAAGGAAGGGAAAATTTCAACAGGCCGTGTACTCAGCCTGCGCCGCCTGGATATTCGTGACGAGAAATGGCTACGTGCAATGGATGCAATCAGTGACAGCATTATTGTGACTGACAGCAAAAATTATGTGCGCTTTTATGAGCGTGACAGTGAAGGCAAGTATCAAGCGATTTCGCTCGATTTTGCCAATGTTTAAACTTTAACAAATACAGGTAATAAAACCATGAACAAAGCAGAACTTATTCAACACATCGCAACTACTGCGGGCATTAATAAAACTCAAGCTACAGCTGCCCTTCAGGCATTTGAAACTGCTGTTATTGATAGCCTGGCGAATGGGGAAACGTTAGAGCTTAAAGGTTTTGGCACTTTCAAAATTACTAACCGCGCTGAACGCCAGGGCCGTAATCCAAAGACTGGTGAAACCCTCACTATTCCTGCAACCAAAAGCCCGACATTTAAGGCGGGGAAAGCTTTCAAGGATGCTGTGAATTGATCAAAGCAAAACCAACGGTAGAAAACTACAAACTTTTGATTCGCAACCTTAGAAAAAATAAACAGTTATTTCTAACGGTTAAACACTCAAAAGCCAATTGATTAAACAAAAACAAAAGGTCCCGCCTTTTGGCGGGATTTTTTTGGCCAAAATTTAGGAAAACAGAATGATCAAAATTGAAGATTTAGACAAGTTGCCACCAGAAGTAGTGGATAGTCTTAAGGAGACCGCATAATGAGTATGTCACGTGAAGAAGCTATTCTAAAAATTAAAAAGTGCTTGGCATTATCTAAATCAGGTAATGAACATGAAGCGGCTATTGCTTTGCGTCAAGCTCAGGCATTAATGCTTGAGTTTCAAATTGATCCTGATTTATTGGATATTGTTGAAGCCAATTGCTCCAGTAATGTGAAGAAAACCCCTCAAACTTGGGAGGCTATGTTAGTAAGCACAATTACCAAATCAATGCAGTGTAGATTGATTTTTTCTTCAGGCAATCCTTTCTACGGCACTAAAGCTCAATGGACTTTTATTGGCGTTGATCCAGCCCCTGAAATTGCATCATATGCATTTGATGTACTTTATCGACAGGTTAATCGTGCAAGAAAATCTTTTATTGAGACCTCTTTAAAACGAGTCACAGTTAAGAAAAATAAAGTACGTCGTGCCGATCTATTCTGTGAAGGATGGGTGGAAGCAGTTCGACATCTAATTATTGGAATTAATATTGAGGTTGTAGCAAACACCACAGCACGGATCACAAAATATATGGATCAGACTCATGGAAGTCTTAATTCATTTACACCCAAAGATCGTAATAAAGGCAAGACTATAAACCACTCGGATTACCGTGCAGGTCAACAGTCAGGTAAATCTGCCCAACTTAACCAAGCAATGAATGGTGGTAAGCAATATGAAAGATTGGGGACATCATTATGAGCCTAAGCAAAGAACAGCAAAATCATGTACTTAAAGAATTAGACATCCCTTATAACAAAGTCATCCTGCATTGTGATGGCCACGATGTCACACTTCGCCTGGTTCGCATGAAAATGAAATTGGTCGTGGATATTTACATTGACCTGATGTTTAAGGGAATCTGGCTGACTGAACCAGATAAACATCCAGAGGCAAAATTTTTACCGACTAAAAAAGTAAAAATATACAGCCAAAAATCTAAAGCTGAAATCATTAAAGTTTTAGGTAAACGTGAAGCAAAAAAATCATTTCCTGACTTAGACAAGGTCATTGAGTCGAAATCTTGTTATTTTTCTTCACCTAAAGCAGCTCTATCACACCTGATCAAAGTCAGCGATTCAATTGAACTTCTAGCGGAGATGGCTGCATGAAAAAATCATCCCGTAATGAACGTTTAGCTGCCATTCACATGGGGAAAAAAGCGTTGAATCTGGATGAGGATACGTACCGAGACATGCTTGAGCATGTCACCAGTAAGCGATCTGCCAAAGACATGGACATGAATGACTTGCTTAAAGTCATTCAGCATCTGGACCAGCTGGGTTTTTCCAAGCGTAATTTTGGAAAAAAACCCAAAGTGAAGTTGAGTAAGGAGGCATTAATAGGCAAAATTGAGGCACATTTAACCGAGCATAAATTGCATTGGAATTATGCAAAAGGCATTGCAAAACAAATGTTTCAAAAGGAAGCGTTAGAATTTTGTACAGAAAACGAACTGTGGCGTATAGTGGCAGCATTGGAGTACAAAGCTAAGCGGGCCGCTAATGAAACAAGACGAATACCTAGACAAACTACCTGAAAACCTTCGGCTGATTATTCAGCTGACTGACTATAGAACTGCCATGATTCTGATCAAGCATTATGGCGGTTCTGACTATAGTTTCCCTCCCCTTAAATCCATTTCTGAAAGCCATGAACTTGCTGAGCTGCTGGGCTTCAATAATCTGAAAAAGCTCTGCCAGTTCTGGAATGGCGATATTGTTTACATTCCTAAGTCTGACCGTTATCTGGGTATTCTACGTGATAAGCGTATTGAACAGGACCTTGCAGAATTAGGGGCATCCTCTGATATTCAACGTCAGCTTGCTAAAAAATATAATGTCACAACACGCTGGATTCGATCTGTCCGTAAAAATCAGGTCAGTAAGACTCCAGCCGTTTCAAAGTATGACCGACAGCTCGATATGTTTGCCTGCTAATTGCTTTTACTTTTTCTCCACTGACCGCCTCCGGGCGGTTTTTTTATGGAAGTAGTTCCGCAAGGAATAGTTTGCAAAATCATCAAAACTTACAAGACGTTAAATAAGAGTTTATTTCAATGTCTGAAGTACAAAAAAAGAAATTTGTCTTATCCAGGCTGAGCTTAAGCCGTCTTGAAGGTGTTCACCCAGATTTAGTCAAAGTCGTTAAACGAGCAATTGAAATCACTGAAGTTGATTTCCGTGTTTCAGAAGGACTTCGGACTAAGGCTCGTCAAGCTGAACTGGTGAAATCAGGTGCAAGCCAAACTCAAAACTCTCGCCACCTTACGGGTCATGCTGTCGATCTGGTCGCCATGATGGGTTTAGACATTCGCTGGGATTGGCCTCTGTATTACAAAATTGCCGATGCCGTTAAACAAGCCGCAAAAGAACTGAACGTTCCTATTGAATGGGGTGGCGACTGGAAAACATTTAAAGATGGTCCACATTTTCAACTACCTTGGGGAAGCTACA